>JASFTQ010000007.1:0-36147 GCA_050053515.1 Desulfobacterales bacterium
CCATAATTCGGATGCGGGGGAGCAACGTAAAGGGCATCTTCCAGCAGATATTCCCAGTAACCGACAAATTCCCTGCGGGAGACAACGCGAGCACCCTGGACAGAATCGGATCCGCCGTAACCGACGGTCAGAATCGGATCACCTTCTTTGACCTCCGATGATTGTCCGATTTCCATGGGCGTGACGTTGATTCGTTTCTCTGCACGTAACAAACCAAAACCGGTTTTATGATCATAACCGACATAGGTTGCGTTGATCGGATCGCCTTCATGGGGATAGACCTCTATGGTCTCGGCTTCCAGAATGAGATACCCGATGGTAACAATAAGGCCGTCGGCGTCAATAACCACACCGTTGCCTTCCCGTTCCGTTCCGAGTATGCGAGCGGTCCGGGCACTATCCGGTACAGTCGACCGTATCTTCACAACAGCCTTCAATGTATGTTCAGGGCTGTGGTCGGCATTTGCAGCCACAGTGAAAAAAACAGTGAATAATACGGCCAGAAAACCGAATTTCATTGAACACCTCCCGGGTGCCGGAATATTGAATGTTAAAACATTGAGAGTTTCCGGAAATCCTTTTGGTTACGGATGTAGACTAAGAAATAATATGTTTCAGATTTTGCGGTTGTCAACGGCCGACCGCCCAAATCCTTCGGAACGTTCATTGAAACGTTTTTGCCCAAAATATATTCAACAGCATTGTAACGTCTAGCGACTGAAAATGAGCCCTAAAAACATAAAACCCCTGATCTTGACGATTGGTTTGGGCATGGCGCTTACGGCAGCTGCAATTTGGCTGTTGGTTGCCAGGTTGGACAGGATAATCGATAATCCCGTCAGGCGTACAAGCAACCACCGGCAGTTTTTTATCCCATCGAAACCCCTAAAGCCCTGGGATTATCTCGGCAATCCGCTGCATTCAAAAAATAACAAAACCGTCTCACATTCAAAGTTTTTGCCAAAAAGCAAGAATTCTGAATCCTTGCCCATGTCGCGGCAAAACGAGAATAGCGCCCAGAATGAGATTTTCGGTGTCGTGGTCTCATCTCTCCGGGAAGGATTCCCTGAGCTTGACCTTTCAGAAGCCGAGGTGATCGAATTGAGCGAGATCGTCATGGAAATCAGGGAATCAATCCAGGGTCTGCGCCGGATAGAGCGCAAAGATGAGAATATTGAATTATTCAGAGAGCTTGAAGCCCAGCGTGACCAGGCGTTGTTGGATTTTGAACGCATCACCGGCATGAGTGTGGTGGAATTTTTACGCCGGGCTCCCAGCAAAGGCAGGGTTACATATGACGATGATCCGCAAGCCCCGGTTAAATTTAAATATCTGCATAATTTTCGGCCTTAGCCTGTGGCTCTTAACGGGTTCATACGGGTTCGCGGAAACCCGGTCGGATCAAGTTATGGCCATCTTGAATGGGAACCCCATCTATCGGGAAGAAGTCGAGCAGCAGGCTGCCTTTCAGTTTTACAGACTACGGGCCAATATATACCGCCTTTGGCAACGGGAAATAGAAAAGATTGTCAATGAAAGGCTTTTGGCGGAAGAGGCCGCTCGACGGGGGTTGAGTGTAGAAGAACTGCTGCAAAAAGAGGTTCGGGAAAAAGTCGAAACGCCCGGTGACGCGGAAATCGAAGCGCACCTGACCAAGCACCTCAAAAAACGCGAAGAAACGTCCCGCAAACGCAACCGCATCCGAATCTATTTGCGGCAGAGCGCTCTGGTCCAGCGCAAGCTGGATTTTATGGCATCTCTCAGAGAAAAAGCCCATTACAAATTGCTCATCGCTCCCCCCCGGCAGCCTCGCACAAAGTTGAATGTCGCTGGTGAACCGTGGTGGGGTAATCCTACGGCTCCCGTGACCCTCGTACACTTTTCTGATCTAACATCCAAATTGTGCGCTCGCAGCACCCAAAAAATCAAGCGGGTCATAGCAGCGTATCCGGGGCAAATCAAATGGGTTCACCGCAATTATCTGCATAAGTTCGACGAGTTAGCCCTTTATGCCGCAAAAGTGGGAGAGTGGGCCCTGGAGCAAGGCGTGTTCTGGAGATTCCATGACAGGCTCATGACTTTTGAGGGCGAATTGACTCCCGATGCTATAAAAACAATCGGCACAGATCTTGGATTAAACAACGATGGCTATCTTGCAGGAGAAAAAGAGGGTCGTTTTCTGCTCAGGGTTAAAGCGGACATCGAGGTTGCCAAAAGCGTCGGTGTCACCAGTTTGTCGGTGATTTTTGTAAATGGTATCTACTTTAGCAGTACATTTCCCTACGAACAGCTGAAACAGCTTGTGAAAAATGAACTGGATCGGGTTGCCAACCGGTGAGGAATATTTTTTGCCACTCTTGATTTTTTATAAGTATGGTGTAATTGTGAATTGATTGATTCGGAAATCACCATTCAAATATATTTGGGCATCAGCCCGTCACTTGATTTATTTTAAAGGAGGAAGCATGAAAGGCAAGATGTTTCACTGGTCAAGATTTTTCACGATGATGGGCTGCTTATTGCTTCTGGCCCTTGACGCCTGGGCAATGGACCCAGGGCCAGGCGCACTTCAGCTGGCGCCCACACGGCTATCGAGCACGGGTGACAGTATAACGGAAGCATTCGATGCCGAGCTGCCTCTGGCCAATCACTGGGCCAGTTGGGCAAACGGATACCAGGATTTCTGGACCTGGCTCTTGGGCCTGACCGATGTTGACAGTCACAACCAGCGCATTGATCGAAACTTCGGCCGGGAAGATCGTACCAACTTCATGGAGGCGGTCAGCGGTTCCGATAGTTTTGATTTCCCTGGACAGGCCATGCAGGCCGTTGACCACCAGGCGTCGTATGTTACCGTCTTTATGGGCCACAACGACATTTGCCAGAACAACTTTATAGACATTCCAACATTCGAGGAATATGAGGCCAATATGCGGACCGGACTTGAAATATTAAAAGACGGTCTGCCGCCGGGCGCAACCATTTATGTCGTCGGGATCGTCGATATTTATCAACTCTGGGAAGTCGCCCGGGACAAAAAGGCACTGGGCATTGTAGACTGTGAGGCCCTTTGGGCCTTTTCCCTATTCGACATTTTTCCGTGCGGAACCATGCTGAACCCGCTAATTGGAGATGTCGGCCGGGGGGTGACGCGATTTTTTAATCTTGTCTATAATGTGGTGTTACAAAATCTGGTCAGTGAATTTCAACGCCAGGACCCCAATCACTATTGGTATTTTACCTGGGATGTTTTTGCCCGGGGGATTCCTTTTGAATACCTCGTTTCTGATATTGATTGTTTTCATCCATCCGCTGCCGGGCAAGAAGATCTGGCCGAAATAACCTGGAATGACGGGCCATTTTCCGAGTTTCAGGACTAAAGGGGCCGTTGCTCAAATCATTTTGAGAATCACTCTAACTGCTTTAGGACACTACCTTTCCGCATTACGTAGATGTGAGACAAATCCGAGTCCGGGGTTGCACCATGCCAGTGCTTTTCCCCGGCGGGGATAAGTACGATGTCGCCGGGGGTAACTATCCTTTCCTCCTGGTCCGTAGCCACAATCCCCTTTCCGGTGGTAACTATCAGGATCTGTTCGGTGCTGTGGGTGTGAAATTTATTGCGCACACCCTTGCCGAAATTAACAATATTGACCAGAAATTCCTGGCTGTCGGGAAGTAACTCCTGGATGGTCACCGCCGAACCCGTAAAAATTGGGTTATCCAGCGGCGTTTTCTTCACCTGGTTCATTGTGACGATTTCCATATCGCCCCCCCCTTGGAGATAGATCAATAAAAAATAAGCCTTGGTTTTCGGAACTCTGTTGGCCGGCGAAAATATATTAAGCGATTTTGCATGCTTAACAGGCTTATTCATTTGTGCACAGCACAAAATGATTATACCACTATATAATGTAGATTTTTTTCTTTGACATACAAGATGTATTATATTAGATGAAAATAGCACTATATTGCCCTGATTTTCATTTGCCAGGGTAACGTCCTTTTTATTACGATTTGTCCGATCGACCAACCGGGAAATCCATTTAATTATTTTGAAAAAACCACCGAAAATAATTAAAAGAATAAACACCGCTATTCCGCTGCCCAGCTTTCCCCATGTCCTTTTCAAGCTTGTTAAAATTTGTAAGGATCCAACAAAGACCCATCAAGATATTACCAAGGTAACATCTCAGGACCCCTCAATCAGCTTCAGACTGCTGCGACTCGTAAATACGCCGACACTTGAACAGGCCGTCACGGCATTGGGACCGGATACCCTTAAAAATATCGCTGTAACTGCATCACTTACCCTGGCGACGAACCCGTTGTTGAGACATTCATCATTCAGCCTGACGCAATTCTGGCTTCACTCCTTGAAGTGCGCAATTTTTGCCCGGACACTGGCTGAAGATATCCACTATGATTACCCTCAAGATGCTTATCTGGCGGGCCTGCTTCACGATATCGGAAAGCTGGTTTTGTGGGCCAACTTCAGCAAAGACTACGTGCCCATTATCGAAGGCGCCCGTATCAGTGAAGGGCTCTTGCTGGCCGAGAAAAACAAAATTGGTGTGACCCATTGCGAGGTGGGTTGGAGTTTAATCAGTCCCCTGAGAGTTCGCTCCTTTGTGGCAGATGCCATTTTGTATCATCACTGGCCGGTCAGTGAAATTGCCAAAGCCTTTCCTTTAGTCAAAATCGTTTATGCCGCCAACGCTATCTGCGGTCGAGAGTCAGAATCTGCCGCCGGCATTTCGTCTGTGGAAGCGTTGGCACTGGGTTTAAGCCGTTCGCAATGGGAACAAATTACCAAACGGACCAATACTGAATTGGATGGGGTTACCCGCTCGCTGGGGCTAACCCCGGCGATCCTTTCAGGCACCCTCGAGACTGAAATGTTAAAAAATGAATTTCCCGGCAAAGAAATATCTCTTGAAATCAAAGAGATGTCTTTACTGCATGGTGCCACCGGCAATCTGATCAATGCGCGCGGCAGGGATGCGGTTCAAAAAGAACTGCTGTTTATGCTCCAAATCCACTTTGATATCAAATGCGCTTTCTTATTTTATTACGATTCTTCGCATAATGCCCTGGTGGGAAGCTCGACTGCGGGAACCGCCTTGGACAGTTTAATCAATGGCATTGTATTGCCCGTCAGAGATGACGGAAGCTTTCCAGCACTGGCGCTCTTGAATCGGGAAATTGTGGATTCCTTTGGATATCTGACAGACCAACTTTTGACGATAGCAGACGAGCAGCTGATTCGCCTTTTAGACACCGAAGGTATGCTCTGCATTCCGGTCATCAACCGACAGAAACAGATCGGTGTTATTGTCGCAGGGATAGATGAACCCCAGTTTCCCCTGCTCTCAGAACAACTGGAATTATTAAATAAATTTGCCGAGCATGCCGCTTTATTTTTCGGCCAGTATGCTCTTGAGGATGCTGCCGGGGTTGACGTTAGCCCAACCAACAACGGCATTGAAATCGAGTCTGTGCGAAAGATTATCCACGAAGTGAAAAATCCGCTGGGGATTATTAAAAATTACTTAAACATTCTTGCTTCAAGGTTTGGTGAGGACTCCTCAGCGGCCACTGATATCTCTGTCATTGGTGAAGAAATAGAAAGGGTCAGCCGGATCATCGGTCAGCTCTCCAAGCCGGCCGGCAAGAGAGACCGGGGCCTTGAGCGGGTTGATATTAATGAGGTTATTCGGAGCCTATCCACAATGCTTAAAAAATCCGAACTCGAACCTTCTAACATTAAGCTGCATCTGGCCCTTGATCCCTCCATCCCGTTGTTTCCGGGCAGCAGGAACAGTTTGATACAGGTGTTTATTAACTTGCTGAAAAACGCCATAGAAGCCATGCCGCAGGGGGGAAATGTATTCATCGAAACCATTTACGAACAACATATAGAAGAGAAAACAGCGGACAACATCGTCATAACTGTCCGTGACGACGGGCCGGGAATACCGGATGATGTCATGGACCGGCTCTTTGAACCGGGGACAAGTTCCAAAGGACCTGAAAACTTTGGGTTGGGGCTGTCCATCAGCAAGGATATTATAGATAACTATAACGGAAGAATTACTTGCAAAAGTCGCCAAGGGGAAGGCACTATCTTAAGGATCTCATTACCGGTGTGAAGCTCCCGCCCTAATCGGCGGCGCTTGCAGGGAAGCATACCGGTCAAATCATGACATGCCATAGAGCATAGGAGGAACGGATGGAAAATCGTCCTTCAGTTTTCATCGTCGACGATGAAAAAAGAATGTGTGACAGCTTGAAGTATATCCTGGAGCATCGAGGGTTCCATGTGGCAGTAGCAACTTCCGGCAGAGATGCTCTGAATGAAATTGCAAGTAAAGATTTTGATCTGTTTCTGTTGGACATCTGTATTCCGGACCTGGATGGATTTTACCTCATGGAGCACATATTCTCCCGTGCCCCAGACGCCCCCGTGATTATGATGACAGGGGATGCTTCGGTGGAATCTGCCATAAAAGCCCTGAAAAAGGGTGCTTACGATTATTTAAAGAAGCCTTTTGAACCGGAGGAGCTGGAAAAAACCATTAAAAACGCCCTCCGTCAGAGAAAGCTTTTGGTCGAAAATCGTTCTATTCAAAACCGCCTGAGGCTCTCGGAACGGCGCTATCGGTTCATGGTGCAGAATTCGCCGGATATGATTTATACCCTCGATAATACAGGGAGATTTACCTTTGTAAATACCGCTTCCGAGAGACTTTTCGGATATAAAGCCCAGGATCTGGTGGGTCAGCACTTTCACATGATAATAAATAAAGAAGACATCCCAAAGGCTCAATGGCGGTTTAATGAACGACGAACCGGAGAACGTGCAACCGCCGGCTACGAATTACGATTAAAGTCCGGACCCAGGAAGAGATATGGAGATTTAAACGGCAATGGATATTCAATCATCGAATTGAATGCAACCGGAATCTATCATCGGGAACACGGCCGAACACCCAAGGAACTTGTCGGCACTTATGGCGTGGCTCGGGATATCACTTACCGAAAAATCCTTGAGACTCAGCTTCTCCAAGCAAAAAAAGCGGAGGCTATCGGCAATTTAGCAGGCGGTATCGCCCATGATTTCAACAACCTTCTGATGGGAATCCAGGGAATCGTATCCCTGATGCTCATCAAAATGGATACCGCCAATCCCATTTACGATCGAATCAAGACGTTGGAGCAGTATGTTCAAGATGGTGCCGGGCTCACCCGGCAATTGTTGGCATTTGTCAAAGGCGGAACTTTCGAAATCCTGCCGACGAATATGAATCAACTGATAAAAAAGCAAAATGATATGTTCGGCAGAACCCGCAAAGAGATCAAAATATTCGAAGAGCTGGAGCCCAGTATATGGCCGGTCGAGGTGGATCCCGTTCAGATAGAGCAGGTGCTGTTAAACCTATATGTCAACGCCGGGCATGCCATGCCCAAGGGCGGAACGCTTCTCATCCGGACCGAAAATACCTTCCTGGGAGAAAATGACGTGCTGATACAATCTGATCAATTGAAACCATGCCGATATGTTAAAATATCGGTGGCCGATAGCGGTGTCGGCATGGATGAGAAAACCCTGCAACGCATTTTTGATCCCTTTTTTACCACCAAAGGCGTTGGAAAGGGCAGCGGCCTCGGTCTATATTCCGCCTATGGCATTATCAAGAATCATCGCGGACATATCGAGGCTTTCAGTGAAAAAGGCAAAGGAACGACTTTTTCCATGTACCTACCGGTGTCAGACAAAAAAATTTCCAAAGTCAAAAAACCAACCATCAAGCGAATGGTCGGCCAGGAGACGGTTTTAATAGTCGATGATGAGGAAAAAATCCGAAATATCTGCAATGAAAATTTAAAATTATTGGGATATACCGTTCTTACAGCAGATAGTGGGATCCAGGCCATTGAAATTTACCGAAAAAAAGCTAATGTTATAGATATTGTGGTGCTGGACATGATCATGCCGGGCCTCAGCGGCAACGATACCTATGAACGACTGAAACAGATCAATCCTGATGTTAAAGTATTGCTGGCGAGCGGCTACACGATGGAAGGACAGGCCAAAGAAATCCTGGACAGTGGCTGCAATGCATTCATCCAAAAGCCGTTTAAAATAGAACAACTTTCCATGATGATCAGGACAGTCCTGGAAAAGGAATGCCCCCAGGCCTGACCAGGCCCACAGATGGAGACAACCTTATAACCCATGCGGATCCAACCGGAAATTAATTTGACGCGCCCTGTTCCATCAGAGGAAAAAAGGTACCCAAAATGGACTTTGAACGTTACTATCTTGAATTGTTTGAAATGCTCAGCTCCTCCTGCAAAAAAATTGCATCCGGAAAATACGACAAATCAGACGCCGAAAAGCTATTTGAACTCGCAAAGAAGGGCAGATATCCTAGTTTTCTCGCTGAATTGGCGGAATCCTTTGGTATGATGCTCGTTAAGGTCGAAGCGCGGGAATATCGATTGAAACAGACCATCGAAGAACTGCAAGAGACCAAAGCGAGGCTAGTAGAGTATTCAGAGACATTAGAGCAGAGCCTGAAGCGCTAGTGCAATAGATCTGCCTAAGGATTGGGGTTTCATTGTTTTCAATAGTTGAAATCATAGATATAGCCATCCAATTGGAAAAAAATGGTGAAGCCATCTATCGTCGCGCTATTGGGGACATCTCACAACCGGCGCTTGCATCTTTGCTGGAGTGGATGGCGGATGAAGAGATAAAGCATGCCGCCAAATTTTCCGATATAAAAAAAAAGGTTGCCGCAAGCTCGCAAAATCCCATCGGCGAGGAAATGAGCCGAGAGCTTATTAACGATCTTCTGGGTAAACAAACCTTCTCTTTGAAAGATCGCGATTTCTCAAAGATTAAACGGATCAATGACTTGATTGCCATCTTCACTGAATTTGAAAGGGACACCGTGCTTTTTTACGAAATGCTGAAACCCTTTATCGAGGACGAAGAAACACTGGCGCAATTAAAAGAAATTATTGCCGAGGAAAACAGCCATATTGAGCGGTTGCAAGGACTATTGGAAGCTGAAAGCCGAGTCACTTAAAAAAAGGGTGCCGCAGAACACGATTCAGTTTTGCCATAATGATGAGATGATTGTCCAATACCGCTTTACGCCATACGGCTTTAGTGTGAAGATGCGGTTTAAGTTTCAGCAATGCAATATTTTCTATTTTGGACCCGAATAAAATATTGATTGCCATCGTGTTCGATTAATTCGGATATCTTAAGCAAACTCCTTTCGGTAAACTTTACCTGTTCATCTCCCTTTTTCATATACAAACGATTGTCCTTTATCCACAGCTTTTTGGGGTGCAACTTAATTGTTTTTCCAGTGTTCAGTGTCAGGGTTATATCTTTTTCCTTTTTGACATCGAAGACAAAGAGCGCGCCGTCTTCACAGTGAAAATAAACTTTTTCCCTGGTATGCTCCAGCGTTTGCTCGAGGTAGTAGCCGCCCTTGTCTTTCCGGATGGAAGAATGAAAGAAATCGATAATCTTTTTATGCTGAAATTCTCCAAATTCATTATGCCAGCGGCCGTTTCCGTCCAGCCAAAAAACGGCCTGGTCTTTTGGGATGACAATATCTTTAACCTTTTTTGCCATAACTGCTCTTTATGTTGCAGTGAAGCTATCCGCCTTAAAGGGCGGGGCTTGCGGGGGAGCAAACCGGTCCAATGACCAGAGATAAAATTTATCGTGGGCCCTGTTTATCCAGCACCAAGACACCGATCATATAGTGCCCCCTCATTTCCCCGGGGCCGGATCGTGTGATATGCTTTATTTCTGATTTAAGGTATTCGCTCGGCTTGGACCTGTCAGTGGAATAGTATTTCATATCTAATACTTGACCGACTTTTAGGTGCTTTAATATGGGAGAGTCCTCCCGGACCAAAATACACGCTCCGCGTGGGGATATATCCCTTAATTTGAACTGATAAATGGGTACGGAACCACCTAAATTTATTTCGACGCTATACAAACCTTCCGTGATTTCACGGGGTTCTGATCTTTTTTCAACAAAGCTTTTTTTAGGTTTATTTCGAGTCATACGTAGCCTCATCGCATCATCCGCTAACCATCATAACTGATCCCATCTCCGGTGACAAAAAGCATTTGCCTGTGAATGTTGTATGGGTAGAATACCGAATAGACCGCGGGAAGGCAATAAAATTTAACGACGGATCAATTACGCACAGGTTTGTAACGGCACGGTGGGCCAATCGACTCGAGTGAGTGTCAAAATAATATTCCGATAACCCGAGGTTCAGGCAGGGGGTACGGCGGATAGGGGTTTTGCTGGGGCTTCGATGGGTTGCATCAAAAATTATAGGGGCGACTTTCCGCTCGACACCCAAAAAATCCTGTAATCTCGTCGCCGAGTGATTCCAGGTAATCTTTCAGGTCCTTGTGGCTATCAAAATTGAGGGTACCGACGTGACCGGATATGTGGTTGGGTTCGACACCCGAATGCTGCCGGCACATGTCTTGCAAAAATTCATCCGGGTCATTACGGTATCTTGATTTGAGTTCTTTTTGATCGACAATCTGCCTGGCATGTCCGTATGCATCAAAGTAAACAAAAAATTTCATCTTCGATTTTCGCTGCTATTTTATGGTCCCGCTTTCTTTTTCCGCCAACTGTTCAATGGCGGAATCGATGAATTTTATTTCAATGTTCTTTTTATGCGTTCTTGTCTCGACAGTACTGCTTTTGTTAATATCCCAAATAAATGTGGTGTAGAATAAAGTCGTATTTTTTTTCACCGGTTTCCCGTAACGATCAATAAGGCTTGCAACGACCTTATTGAGAAACTCGGAACGCACGGAATCCGAAAGATTGGTCCAGCGGATTGACAGAAGGTAAAGCGTGGCCGAAGCCGGCGTAAACACCAATTCGACGCCAGCCGATTTATCCAGTATTTTTTCATCATACCGATATATGATACCAGCAGTGCGATGTCGGCCGGTGGCTGAATCGTCGGGAGCGGTTGTCGCGGTAGTCGATTCAATCCGTTTTAAATTGATGTTATTGTTTTTTGCAATGCTCTGGGCATCGCTGAGGTTCATTCCGGAATTCCAGACACTGAATTTGAATCCCGCATTGCCAGCGGCTAAATCTTCCGCCGTCGATCTTTCAATTCTTTCGACCTCACCTTTCGGATAAGTAAGATTAACGCCGGAAAGGGTGCCTTTGACCTGGTCGCCTTCCTGCCAGGCCATGTCTACCTCAACTCTTCTTCCGCTCTTCAGGATTATGACATCGGCATCAACAGAAAGCGGTGCCAGAATCATTAGTAATACGACCAGGGAGAATCTATTCACGGCGGCACTGAATTCTTTCCTTATTTTAATCGGGGGGCGGAGCATTTGTCTTTTACAGATTTTACTGATAAAATATTACTTTGGCAGTTCAATAATAACAGCCGACGGCTTGGAAAGCAACTGGCTTCAGACCCGAGGTCCGGCCCGGCACAGCACCGTAGCCAAAAAATAAAATTATTCCGGCAGCTTAAAACCTATCTCGCGTTCAAAGAGAACATATCATGATCATCGCCTGTCCGCACTGTCAAAAGAAATATAATATTGATCCAGGCCAGTTAAAAGAAGGCATTAAGCTTTTACGCTGCCATGCCTGCGGACAAACCTTTCGATACAGTCCCTCCCGCGAGGAATCGGCTTTTATTGATTCTCGGCTGCTTGAATTACCGTGCCCCGGCTGTGGCAAGAAATACCAAATTGATAAAAGCCTGCTTACCCTGGAAATGGCATCCATTCTCTGCAAAACCTGTGGGCTCCTGATACCGATGGAGCCGGAAAAAAGCGTTGAGGCGCAGGAAAAAACCGCTGGCGTGCAGGAGGATCACGGGCAACAGGTTCAGCCTGAAATTGTTGCGTGGTCTGCAACATCCGGCGGGCAAAAAGCAAAATCACCAAAACAAAAAAAGATAGTTCTCTTCGGGGTCCTGGCCGGTATTTTTCTTTTGATCATTGCCGCAGCTTATCTGGGTTACATTTTTTTGTTCAAAAAGAAGGATGCCCCGTTGAAATTAAGCCGAGCGCCAGCATCACGGTCGAAAGTAACACCAGGCACCGCTCCCGAGCCGTTGATTTACCTGAATGCAAATCTTGCTTTGCTGCGCAAGTTCACCGAGAGCTACATGCCGTCGGGAAATAAGGATCTCGGCCACCGAATTGCCACTGCAATTTATGACGCATTGCGGCCGGAGCAGGGCCATGTGTTTTTATATCCCGATCCGGAATACCAGTTTTTGCCCGTGCTGCTCGTGCGTTTCCCAAAAAGAGTTGGCCTGAAAGATGCCTTAATCAAAAAGGGGGTCCTTGCTCAGTTCATGGAGCCCTCGACAGCGGGCACTTATCGGATAAAAAGTGAGGGCGCCGTCCGCAAGTACAAAAGCGATTTTCCCATTGATATTTACAGGCTCTGGCTCTTTGAAAAATCAGCGGTATTTGGGCCGGTGACGCTTTCACATCTATGGTCAGGCGGAGAGAAGGCGCTGTTGTCTTCAGCTATAGTCAAATTTGCAGAGCGCGTGCGTAAACCAGCCAGCTTGGCGTCAATGTCATTTCGCACCGGAGATGTCCAAAAAGGCTGGGAAAAGAGTATAACCGATCCTCTGGCACAAAACCCCGATCCACAGGTTGCCAGGATTGCAGCCATGGTTGGCAACGCCCTGTCGACCTTAACCCAACCTTTCGGTCAAATCAATTCACTGGCCATCGGCTTTCAATTTGGCCCGCAAAAAAAACGCATCCTTAGTTATGTTCAGGAATTCCGCCGGGATGTCGATGGCGACAGAATCTACCAGCAACTTAAAACAGGCGTATGGGAGGATATGGACACAGGGGACTTTGTATTGAATCTGGTGGAACTTCTCAATGATCGACGACTGGACAGCACAGTCGATTTTGAGAGCAATCGGCTGTCGATTGATTTAACCTGGTCACAAGAACAAGATGAGGATATATTACACTCTCTGGCTGATGCTACAATCGGATATTTGTTTGAGCGCAGCATGGTCAACGATAAGCCCACTGAAGGATCCATCCCAACTCGCTACGTCAGCGCGCCGAAACTCATCTCGCGGGTGAATGCCCCCCCCAAAAAAAGCAAACTACGGCAAGCCGTAAAGAACAGTCTATTTCCGAACCATTTCTGGCGATTGGGAAATAATCCCCGTATGAAACTGGATTTCGATCCGTTAGATCTGCCGAATGCCGCCCTGGCAGAGTTGCATTATGAGATACTCTCAATCGGTGTCCCGGGAGACAAAAATGTTTTGCGCAAAGGGGATAATTCGCTCAAGCGGTTAATCGGCACCACCATCACCCTGCCGGTTTTGAAGGGCACCCGCCCTGAAGAACTTGGCAAGGTTAACTTACGTTTCAATATCGTTGTGCCGCTAAAACTGCAAAGTTTTAAATTTCAGTCGAATGTTGCAACAGGCCGCAGGGAAAAAGCGGACGGCGCATCGGTGACCGTCAATCAATTCAAAAAAGATGTGGCTCGTGTGTCCTACCGGGGGGGTGTATCCTGCCATCTCTTTGCTTACGACAGCACCGGTCAAGCACTGGCGGGTGTGGAATCAATGGGGTCCTCCGCCTCTGTATTTTCTCGCTTTCAAGGAATCATCGACACTCTTGAGGTGGTCGTCGTAACGGAAGTCCTGGAGCACACGTTTGAAGTAGCAGTTGACCTGAACAACGGCAAAGAACTCGAATTGCCCGCCAAACCCGAGGCCTCAGTACCGGTACGTCATGACCGCCGACCAGTGCTGACGTACGCCGATCTTTCTGGGCAGGATCTTCAGGGAATATCGGTGCAGTGGGGCCGAGATAAAAACTTGTCTCTGGCCCTGCCCAAAAGCCCCGTTTATGGCGATGCCGAGTGGGAGATACATTTTTTTGATAAAAATAAACCGGTACTGTATAACTGGGATTCTTCAGAAATTGGCGGAAAATATGTTGTCTATTTCAGAAAGCCCCTTTCTGAAATTCCAGATGCGGCCTTTGGCAGCCTCCGCTTGACCATTTCAACGGGCATTCAGCGCTTGACTTTTTCGAAAAAGCGCGGAAACGGCCGGAGCGTCAAGCGCCTGCCGGGAGGGCAAAAGGTTATGGTAAATTTCGATCATAACCAAATTGCCTATAACGCCGGTAACAATCGGGTTCTGCAGGTGGCCGCCTATGATGCCGGTGGCAAGCGTCTCAGGAGGGGTAAATTCGCAGGCCGTGACAAATCGGTTCAGGTTCGCCGATTCTGGGGTCAGCCCGCGACCTTGGTGTTGGATATCGCCACCCAACAAATTGAAGAAACGATACCTTTTGATTTGCAGACTTCCCCGATCGATTCCGCTGCCTATGCATCTTACAAACGACAGATCGACCGGCAACGTGACGTTTTCAGGGCCCTGAAGACCATCGGTCGGGCAAGAGCTGCTTATCATTCCAGCGTCGGAGAGACCCTGGCGGGACTGTATTTTATCCACCGTAAAAAACAACAGCCCCTGATGCTTATCGATAAATCCGTGGCCCACTCAGATCCGGCCGGCCAATCACGCTATGGATACAAGCTCAAGCCTTACAGAGGATATTACTTCACCTATTTGGCCGGAATAGAAGAAAACGGGGTCAAAACAGATTATCAACGCCAGCAGCAAGAGAAAACCTTTACATGGCAAAAGGGATCCTTTAAGGCAAAACCGTATTATCAACTTCCGGATGTGGCGGCTTTTCCGGTCGACAATCTGCTTCCGACCTTCATCTTGCGCTGGGACGAAGTATATGTGAAATATATTCAGGACCAAAAACCAAAGTACGGACCGCAACATATTTACAACAGTGATTGGACCAAGGTGCACTTTTTAAGCGAGTAAAGGTCGTTCGATAATTTTTATTCCGGTATCACGCTAAGCTGAAATATCCCACATGTCCGGGTAACACATCGACCCGGGTTGGCGTAGTACCGAATATTTCACCATCGGGAAGCAGCCCTTTTTCGGGTTGCGTGTGAATCGAAGCTGATTTTCCCTTAATAAACCGCACAGCGAAATTTTCTCCATGGCTGCCCTTAAAAATTTTGGGGAATGTCGTAATCAGACTCAGCCGGCTCAACGGTGAAAGAAGAACCGCATCAAACAGCCCATCATCGATTTGAGCTTCGGGCGCCATCAGCATGTCACCGCCCGTAAACCTTGAATTGCATATCTCGATAAAACAGTTTTTCCCCGAGATGACCTCTCCGTCGATGTCCAACTCAAGCTGGTGGAAAGTCAATCCCAAGGTGTGGCATAGGACGCCGATCACATAGCTGAAACCACCCGCCCATCTGAAGCGCGCTGCCGTGCGGGCTACAGCAGTAACAAAGCCCAGCCCCATGAGATTGATAAAATAATGGGACTTCGAATCCTGGGTGAAACGACACACATCAACCCTTCTGATCGTTTGTTGTAATAAGGCGGTAATCCCGTCGTCAGCGTTGCATATGTGTAGGTCTTTGCTAAAAGAATTCCCGCGGCCCGTCGGGATAATCCCGAAGGGGGGCAAATCAACTTTGGCGGGCCGGGTCAGCACGCCGTTCAACACCTGATAATTGGTACCGTCTCCGCCCATCGATACAACGGCATCATATTCCATGATGGATATCCGTTTTGCAATCTCAATAGTATGCCCATGATAGTGGGTTAAAAACAGATCGTATTTAATTTTTTTCTGGTTTAATTTTTTTTCGACCCACGGAATACCTTCTTTTTTCCTGGCCTTGCCGGCGTTTGGATTTGCGATAAGTGCAATCTTCATATTAATGAATCAAATACTGCATATTATTGGCGGAATCACTGTAACATCGGTTGCAGCAAATGAATGATCTCGGTGTTGATCGGTATCGGTGCTATTAACCACAAGCGCCGCAAGTGTCTCAAGGTCGTCTGCCGCAGCGCCCGGCTGAGCAATGTGGCGAAACGACGCTTTTCCAGTTTGCCGTGAACGGTTCCCAGCAGGGGCAGGCCGAGCGCTTGAAGCTTGCGCTGGGCGACCTCGTGAAATATCTCATCGAGCGCGCTTTGCACCCATTCTTCGCGCCATGTCGGTTCTTGATTTACATCATGGATGATCGCCATAAATTGCAATGGATTTTTACCCCTCACCAGCACACTGCCGACGGCTTGGGGTTGGGCCTCAAGCAAATCGGTCATCAACCGAATCGGATGTTCCGGGGGCTGACAAATTTTGGGATCGGCACTCATGATCAGCCATGTGTCTTCCTCGATGGCCAGGCCATCGATGTCAAACGGCGGCCATTTTTCAGGCGCAGCAACAATAAGAATTGAACCAAATGACATTTGGCACCTGCGACCACCCTGAATCAGCCGAAATTTTTGGAGATGCCTGGCATTATTGCCCATAGTGAAAGGCCTTTATTCAAAAGAGACGGTTTTATAAAAAATACTTCCTGACAGGCTGTTGCCCAAAGATTTTTGAGCGGTCCAAATCCAATTTTTTCTCGAAACCCTTGTTAACCTGTGTTAATAATCAATGGGCTGTTTCCCAAAACCATCTCAATCCGTGAACTAGAGTGCTTCTCAAAATAATATTACGATTGCACGAAACCCGGGCAGGGGGCAAATTTTTAACGACAAGCTGGTCACCCCTGTGGTTCCAGATGACAAAGGGCTATTGCTGCATGGATAAGCAAACGACCATGAGCCGCTGGGTTAACCACAGTGCTGTAACTTGCAGGGGGGGCAATTGATATCAAGCAGCCATTTCCGAGCCAAGGGGGCGGTGTATCTGCATCTTGACGATAAAAATTTACCCCCTGCCCGGACTTCTTCATTATGCTTTATTTAGGAACGTTAGTTTGAGAATCACTATACCACGGCAGATTTTTCATAGCAATGCAAACCGGTCTGATATTTGATATCAAAAGATATGCCATCCATGACGGTCCCGGCATCCGGACGACTGTTTTTTTCAAAGGCTGCCCGTTTACCTGCCGGTGGTGCCATAACCCCGAGAGCATTGAACTGGTTCCCCAGGGGCTGTATAGCAAAGACCGGTGTATCGGTTGCGGTGAATGCGCCCGCATCTGCCCGGCGGGGGCGTTGACACTGACCCCCCAGGGGGTTGTGACGGAGCGCTTTCTCTGCCGGCATTGCGGCAATTGTGTCATGGTCTGTCCCACTGAAGCTCGCGAACTTGCGGGTAAATATGAGAGCGTTGAAAAGGTGATGAACATCATCAAAAAAGATATATTATTTTATGATGAATCCGGCGGTGGCGTTACCTTTTCGGGGGGCGAGCCTCTCATGCAGGCCGATTTTCTTCTACAACTTCTGCGGGCCTGCGGTGCAAACGATATCCACCGCGTTATCGATACCACGGGGTATGCCGATGAAGCCGTGCTTATGGCGGTCGCTCGCCAAGCCGAGCTTTTTCTATTCGACCTCAAAATAATGGACCCCGTTAGACACAAGGCACACACCGGTGTTTCAAACCAAAAAATACTCGAAAATCTTGAACTGCTCGCCCACCGGGATGCTGCGGTAACGATCCGCATTCCGCTGATCCCGGGCATCAACGATGACGAGGATAATATCACTCGTACCGGCACCTACCTTGGCGAGCTACCGGCGATTGAAAATGTTGATATTTTACCCTTCCATGAGGCGGCGAGGTATAAATATCTGAGACTCGGCCTTGATTTTCCCGCAAATGAT
Source organism: Desulfobacterales bacterium (assembly GCA_050053515.1). Lineage (GTDB taxonomy): Bacteria > Desulfobacterota > Desulfobacteria > Desulfobacterales. The sequence continues at coordinate 17,791 of JASFTQ010000007.1, forward strand.
TTCCCGCCGCTTACCGCGGATCAGCTAGCGACAATTGCACAGCACCTGGAAAGTTTCGGCTTGAATGTGAGGATCGGAGGCTAAGGACAGTGAACCAAAGAATCCAGCGACTTCGTAAAGCGAGCATTGATGCCCAACCGAGTATATCCATTGAGCGGGCAGTTCTTGAAACCGAGTTTTACCAGCAGCATTACGGTAAATATTCGCCGCCGGTGATGCGAGGGCTTTTCTTCAAATACTTATGTAAAAACAAGACCATCTACATCGGAAACCATGAGCTTATCGTCGGCGAACGCGGGCCTTTTCCCAAAGCGGTGCCCACTTATCCTGAGCTAACCTGCCATACAGTGGAAGATCTCAGGATCTTAAATACAAGGCCCAAGACTGGATATAAGATATCTGAACAAGATATCAAAATTTACCGGCAAAAAGTTATTCCGTATTGGCAGGGCAGATCCATGCGGGACCGCATTTTCAATGATGTACCGCAAACATGGCGTCTGGCATATGAAGCGGGTCTGTTTACCGAATTCATGGAACAACGCGCACCGGGACACACCACCCTTGACGACACTATCTATACCAGGGGAATGGTTGATTTCAAGCGTGAGATCGCCGATGAACTTGCCGGTCTGGATTACCAAAACGATCCACAGGCCGCCGAAAAGACCCAACAACTGAAGGCCATGGAAATCGCCTGCGATGCGGCCGGCATATTTGCCGAGCGCCATGCCCGGCTGGCAGATCAAATGGCGGCCAAAGAATCGGAAACCCAACGCAAAAATGAGCTCAAACGGATTGCGGCAATCTGCCGCAGGGTACCGGCCCTTGCTCCCCGTGATTTCTGGGAAGCCCTTCAAATGTACTGGTTCGTGCATTTGGCAACCATTACCGAGCTCAACGGTTGGGATGCCATGAATCCCGGACACCTGGATCAGCATTTGTTTCCATTTTATGAAAAGGAGTTGTCCCAAGGTACCCTGGATCAGGAAAAGGCCAAAGAACTGCTCGGCTGTTTTTGGATTAAGGTCAACAACCACCCCGCGCCGCCCAAAGTCGGTATCACCGCAATGGAAAGCGGTACATACAACGATTTTACCAACATTAATCTTGGCGGTCTCAAGCGCGATGGGTCCGACGGTGTAAATCCGGTGTCATATCTCATCTTGGAAGTAATGGATGAACTCCATCTGCTTCAACCGGGCAGTAACGTTCAGATCAGCCATAAAACGCCCGATCGATTTTTGAAAGCTGCGTGCCGCGTTATTCGAAAGGGATTTGGCTATCCTTCAGTTTTTAACGCCGATGCGGTTGTTATGGAACAGGTGCGGGCTGGAAAGTCTATTGAAGATGCCCGGGAAGGGGGTTGCAGCGGTTGCATCGAAACAGGGGCCTTTGGCAAGGAAGCTTATATCCTGACCGGATATCTCAACGTCCCCAAGCTTCTCGAACTCACGCTCAACAACGGCATTGACCCGTTGAGCGGAAAACAGGTGGGACTGGAGACAGGGGATCCCCGAAACTTCAAAGATTTCGATGAACTTTACGCGGCCTTTGACAAACAGCTGCATTACATTGGGGATCTGAAAATCCGGGTCAACAATTACATTGAGCAAATGTTTGCGGCAAATGCACCGGCTCCTTTTCTTTCGGTTGTTATCCGTGATTGCATTTCCAACGGCAAAGATTACTGCAATGGGGGTCCCCGCTATAATACCAACTACATCCAATGCTGTGGCATCGGTACCATCACTGACAGCCTTTCTGCCATTAAAAAGCATGTGTTTGAAGAGGGCAAGATTACAATGGAACATCTTTTGAATGCGCTGGACAACAACTTTGAAAATGAAGAGGCGCTGCGTTTGTTCCTCCAGAATAAAACACCGTTTTTTGGCAATGATGACGACGACGCCGATATGATCATGCAACGCGTGTATCAGTCACTTTTACAAGCCATCGACGGGAAACCCAACACGAAAGGGGGTGTATACCACCTGAACCTGCTTTCCACCACCTGCCATGTGTATTTTGGAAAAATGCTGGGAGCTTCTGCAAATGGTCGGTTTGCGGGCCAACCTGAATCCGACGGGACATCACCCTCGCACGGCGCCGATCGGAATGGTCCTACGGCCGTTATCAAATCATTGGGCAAAATGGATCAAATCAAGTCCGGTGGAACCCTGCTGAATCAGCGGTTTCTGCCCGGCGTTGTCGAGAAGGACGAGGACCTTGACAAACTGGTGCACCTTATCCGGGCCTATTTTAAACTCAACGGTCACCACATCCAATTCAACATCGTCGATACTGAAACGTTGCGCCAAGCGCAAATAAATCCGGCTGAGTACAGGGATTTGCTTGTCCGGGTGGCCGGTTACAGTGATTATTTTGTCGATTTGGACCAGTCTATTCAACAGGAAATCATCGATCGAACGGTACATGCATCATTTTGATCTGCAGTGCTTTCTTAGGTTCCGTAAACATAGTCCATTACCTCTGCAATGCACTCATCTATGCGTCTTTTAAAGTCATGTCCGGGGCAAAGCAAGTCGTTGCGGGATAATGCTTCGATAACAAAAGGCCTAACACTGTCGGGATTGTTTAAAATGTTATAGCCCCGTCGTTTCAGCGGCACAAAACCGCACCTGCCATGGTACTGTATTTCCTTTACGCGGTTGTCCCCTGAAAAGACAATTTGCAGCCTGTCGTAAATCATTTTAGCATGTCCCAAATAGCTGCTTGTGTCCGGTTGGCCCAAAACAGATTTAACGTCTTTTGGGGTCATATCTATTTCTATACGAGCTATAATGTGTCGCGGATACAACCCGCTGTCCCCGATGACAGGTTCATATCTTGCAAAGGCTGTTTCAGCTTCAGCGGCGGCAATGACAGATATTACCCCCAGGACGAAGAAATTTATATATTTTATGCTAAACATGATAGCGTTCCTTGGCCCATAAGCAGTTTTAAGGGAATATTATCTACAAAGATTTCCTTCGGGAAGTCCTTTTCTTCAAGAGTTTTTTCTCTATCTCATTTTGTGCCCATATCATACCTTTTTTTTGCTTGCCTTTCAGGAAGATGCGAACAATCTCTTCTGCACAGCTTCTGGCGGTATTGTAACCGACGGATACCGCCTGCTCAATAACCTGCCAGTTACGAGTGCCTGCGAATTCCATAAACGCCGTTCCTATTTCCGGAAAGAGCTCTTTGGCCAATCCGTCTAAAAAAGCCACGTAAAACGCCAGCAATCCGGCATGACGTTTTTTTATGATGTGCTGTAGGGGTCCGTATTTGTTCATATCGGCCAGGAGGTCTTTGACTGTTCTCGTGAGCAACTCGACCGGTGTTTGGGGGAAAGCGGCGATAATTTGACGCCAAAGCTCGGCATCGAAAACAGTATCGCGTATCTCGCCGACCTCGTGATAGATGTATGTCTCTTGTTGGATCTGATAAATTGTCGCCAGGCTGCGTTGCAGGGCTTTGACATTCCGCTCTTTAATCCCACAGGCTGCCAAGGCAAAATTAAGAGCGGGGCGTCCCGATTTTTTAATATAGAATATTTGATCCCACAGGAAAAGCCTTCCCGATTCTCTTCGTAAAAGGATACAGTTGTCCTGCGTAAGTGCTGGAATGGTCAACAAATCACGCGCCAGCTCCTGGCCGAGCGTATATACCGTAAATTCATTTATTTTCTTTTTGTTCACAATCGGGGCAAGAAAAAATGTGGGCTTCAGGCTGCGCGCATATCCGGCCCCGTAGAAGAGGCCATGGGGCTCCAATGCTGCATTAATACCATTGGTATCAAAAGGCTCATAGATTTTGCCCAAAATAGGTAATTGCAGGTAATCTTCCTCGGCAAGGGTGTCCCACATCGATTCCTTGTTTCCGATCCATTCCAGAATTTCAGAGGAATCTTTTTCTACCCAGGGGTCCAAGCGCTTCTCCCACTTGTACAGATCACGCAGCCGCAATGCCAAACCGCAGATAGAATAAAGTCCGGCATGCTTTGAATCGGTGATATCACAGTTCCTGAGCACCCTACGGGTCAAAAGGTCAAGTTCAAGCATTTCATGAGCCTGTCGATCCTGGATGTTTCCAGCGCGGATGATCGGAAAGTCGGCGACCACCCGCGGAGAGATTGTGCCATAATGCCGCAATTCCAGCCTTGCACTTTGATCAAAGGTTGGAGGACAAGACGTTGCGACCCCTTAAACGGTTAAGGTAATCAGGCTGAGACCATTTTTCAAACAAAATTATAAAAAGGTCTGTGACAAAGCGAAAAAGGATTTGGGCAACAGCCGGTCGATCTGTGGCTCTAAAAAGCTCCGGCGAAGAAACGTAAAGTTACGAAATCTTCGCCGGAGACACCCTGCCCTGGGGGAGGAGGGGGCACTTCTTGGTGTCGAATTATCTGATGGGTGATATCTCAATCTCCACGCGCCGATTTTTAGCCCTGCCGGCCTTGGTGTTGTTGGAGGCAATCGGTCGTGTCTCGCCGAAACCTACTATCGAAAAACGTTTTGGATTAATGCCTTGCGCAGCCAGATACTTGGCAACACTCTGGGCGCGTCGGGTGGAAAGGGTGCGGTTAAAGCTTTGCTTACCCACACTGTCGGTATGGCCGCAGATATTGATACGCGTATCCGGATATTCGTTAAGAACGCCGGCCACTTTATTCAATACGCCATGCGCTCCCGGTTTCATTTTAAAGGACCCGGAGGCAAAGGTCAGGTGGCCGGGTATATTCAGATGTATACTTTTTCCTTGCCGGGTAACATCGACGCCGGTTTGATCCAAACTTCTTCGAAGCCGATTTTCCTGAGATTCCATAGAGGCCTCGGGAGTGTAGCTGGCTTCGACAATTTCAACTTGCGTGGTCGTATGGTTGACTTCATTGCCGCGCGAAAAGGGGGTTGTAATACATCCCCCCAAAATCAGGGCACCACCTAAAAGGGCGGCAGCTAAGGCATAGGCTGTTAATTTCATAAAAACCTCCCAATGCTGGGGTCGCTTGAGTTGATTTGACAATCAAACATATACGCCCAACCCAAACCGTGAAGGGAACAGCCGGTTTATGAGGCTCAGGGAGACGAATCGCTGCGTCAATCTTTTATTGGATCGCCGAACATTGGTTTAACCGGCTGATATAAATAAGCAACAACCTTGCCATAATTGTTAAAGAATGAAACAACATTTTGAAATTTATATAAAAATTTATTGTTACGCTTGTATAAACATAGCGCTTGTGAACAACATTGCACAACCTGTGATCAAAATTGTAATTGCAGTGCACACGTATGAAATCGGAAATACAAAAAAGTACTGGAAACGTCGAAATGTGAACTTAGGATTTTTAGCGGGCAGCCGGCTGTTTCGGTGAAAATTAAATTATATCTTGATATTTGGTTGCGATTTGCGTTCAATACTTTATCTTAATTCAGGAGTCCCCTCTTTTTAATGAACATTGACTGAGAAAGGATATCATCATCATGCCTCCCTGGGAAGCTTATTTGCAAGAACGCAGTTCCCAATACCTGATGGAACTAACCGAATTTCTGCGAATTCCGAGCATCTCCAGCCTGCCCGAGCACAACGCTGATGTGAAGCGTGCCGCTGAATGGGTGGCCGCGCGCTTGAAGACAGCCGGAATCGAAAAGATCCGAATCCTGCCGACAGGAGGACACCCGGTAGTTTATGGTGAGTGGCTGCACGCATCCGATAAACCGACCATCATGATTTACGGTCATTTCGATACCCAGCCCGTGGACCCGATCGGGTTGTGGCGTCAGCCACCATTTGAACCGGTCATTGACAAGGATCGTATTTATGCCCGGGGCGCATCCGACGACAAGGGCAACATGCTCATCCCGATACTGGCCGCTGAGGCCATGCTGAGAAGCCAGGAAACGCTGCCGGTGAACTTGAAATTTTGTTTTGAAGGCCAAGAGGAGATCGGCAGTCCCCAGTTGCCGGATTTTATTGCTTCCCGGCAAAATTTGCTGGCCTGTGATTTGGTGCTCAGTGCCGATGGCGGCCAGTGGGCGGAAGATCAACCGGCCTTGCAAATCGGACTCCGGGGAATTTGCGCTCTCCAGCTTGATCTGCGGAGTGCAAAACATGATGTACATTCTGGCACTTATGGTGGAACATTTCTGAATCCGATTCATGCCCTGGCAGGCCTCATTGAATCAATGCACAGCCCTGAAGGAAAAGTATTGGTCAAAGGATTTTACGATGATGTCAGATCACTTTCAAGCAAGGAGCAAGCCCGGATCGCCGAGATCCCTTACAAAGAATCGGATTACAAGGCCGAACTTGGCGTGAGCGCTCTCTTTGGCGAACCCGGTTACACCACTTACGAACGTGCCTGGATACGACCCACGTTGGAAGTCAACGGCATCTGGGGCGGTTTTCAGGATGAAGGGATCAAGACGGTGATACCGAGCCAAGCCCATGCAAAAATAAGTTGTCGCTTGGTGCCCGATCAGCAGCCCGAAAAAATAATCGAATTAATTACCACCCATGTGAACAAGCAGGCACTGCCGGGCATTGAATTGTCGGTTCGTCCCTTGTCCAGCAGGGCCGAGCCGTATGTCATGCCGCCGGATCACCCCGGTAATCAGGCGGCCCAAAAAGTTCTCAGAGCGCTGTTTGGCAAAGAACCCTACTTTGCCAGAATGGGGGGAAGTATTCCGATCTGCGGGCTGCTGTTAAAACACCTGAATGCCTATACCGTTAATTTCGCATTTGGGCTGAAGGACGAAAATGTCCATGCACCCAACGAATTCTTCAGGCTTGCCAGTTTTGAGCGCGGACAAAAAGCCTACTGCATGATTCTGGAGGAACTGAGCCGACTTGAAACAACCAAGTCATTGTGAGATCGGTGAGTATTTTGATCCGCCGGAGCGCAGACTGCATGAATCGTCAAGGCCCGGGAGGAAAAGCGTCTCGACGCTTGGATTAAAGGAACAATCGAAAACTGTGTTACTCTAATTAGCTGAGGGTTCGGGGTGTTTTTTTCACGACAAGATGATCACCCCGGTGCTATTAAGGGGCGGGGGGCGATTGCCGCCGAGAAAGGCAAAACACCGCGTCGGTTCTTGTTGCAGTGAATGTTTAAATAGCCGGCAGTAAAATGCAAAGCAGTTGCCGCTGTCAGGCTGGGCAGGCAACAACCCGGCATCTTGCCGTGAAAGAAATACCCCGACCCCCGAATCATCTCGCTCCGAATTAACTCGCATTGAAAAAGGAAAAGGTTATGCAGCAGATCATCCTCGGGAAAACAAAACTTCGCGTAACACGCCTGGGTTTTGGCGGTATACCAATCCAAAGAGTGACTGAAGACCGAGCTGTGGAGACCGTGAGACATGCCGTGGAAAACGGCGTTGACTTTATAGACACCGCCAGGGCTTACACCAGCAGCGAACAGCGCATCGGACTGGCGCTGAAAGGCATCGATAAGAAAATCGTTCTGGCATCCAAGTCGTTAAGCAGAAAACCAGAGGATTTACGAAAGGATCTGGAGACAAGCCTTCACAATCTGCAACGAGATTATATCGACCTGTATCAGTGCCATTTTGTCAAAAACGAGGATGATTATCAGCAGATCATTTGTCGCGGCGGTGCTTTTGAACAGCTGGTAAAAGCAAAAGAAGAAGGGCTAATCGGGCATATCGGCATTACCAGTCACAGCTTGGACCTTACCGATCGCCTCCTTGATGACAACATCTTTGAAACAATTATGGTGTGTTTCAGCTTTCTGGAGCCTGCTGCAGGTCAAAGGGTAATTCCCAAAGCGATTGAAAAGAATGTGGGTGTCATCGCCATGAAGGTTTTTTCCGGTGGGATTATTGATAACCCCCGGTTGGCATTAAAATACGTTCTGTCCCATTCGAATATCCTGGCCATCCCCGGTGTGGAGCACAAAAAGGTTTTTGATGCAAACTGGAAAATCTTTCAGGGCAATTGGAAACTAAATGATGCCGAAAAAAATGAAATCGAGGAAATTCGCAAACGCTATGATAAAACCTTCTGCAGGCGCTGCGATTATTGCCTGCCATGTTCGGAGGATGTCCCCATTCAGATGATTCTGGGTCTGCGAGATTCCGCCAAACGCATTGGCAAGGACTTTCTCGAGCGAAGTTGGGTCAAAGAGAACATCGAAAAAGCCAGGCGCTGCGCTGCCTGTGAGGAGTGTATGGACCGTTGTCCTTACGACCTTCCCATACCCGATCTCATCCAGAAAAACATTAAATGGTATGATGAGGGAGCCAGCTAGCTTCACTATATGTTACGAGGAATTCAGCCATGGACAAAATTGAAAGAGTCGATAGGGTTCTGCAGGGTTTGGAGGTCGACCGGCCGCCGGTTTCACTTTGGTATCATTTCGGGGTGCAACACGCCGGGGGAGATCAGTTTGCCGGAATTACGCTGCAATATTTCAAAACCTACGATTTTGATTTTTTAAAGGTGATGAACGATTACTTCTATCCGCCCCCGGCGGGGCTGGATGCGGTTAAATCCAAAGAAGGCCTCAAAAGGATCACCCCCTTTGAAGTGCAAAACTCGGACTGGAAAGAACAGTTCAGGGCCCTGGAACTGATCGCCGAGGCACTCCGCAATGACGCATATTTTATTGATACGGTTTTCGACCCCTGGCAAAGCATCAAGCGCAATATGGCTGGAGAAAACATTAAGGCATTGATGGCCGATGAACCCGGGGCCCTTTTGGAGGCACTGGACGTCGTCACGGATAACCTCACTGCCTACTGCAAAAAGTCCTTGGAAATCGGTGCGGCTGGCATATTCATGTCGATCCCGGCGGCAGCCGAAATCGTCAGCCGGCAGGAATTTCAAACCTTCGTAAAACCATTTGCCATGAGAGTCTTTGAAGCCATTTCAGGGCTGGGGATAATGAACACGGCGCATATCCATGGGGAAAATTTATTTTTTGAAGATGTTTTGGATTTTCCGGTGGACATTTTCAATTGGTGGGATCGGGGGCCCAACGGACCTTCCCTTGGATATGTCAAACAAAGAATTCGGGGATGCGTCATGGGTGGCATTGATCAAACCATTGTCGCCAGAAACACCCGGGCGTTCTTAAAGGAACACGTCCGCGAAGGGATTGAACTCGGGGGTCATAAACGGTTTTTTCTGGCCAATGGTTGCAGCATTCCTTCTTGGGTATATCCCGGAGCGGTTCATGCCATCGTGGCGGCCGCCAAGGCCGGAAGAAAGTCCTGAAGGTTCAATCATGCGAAAGGTCAGCGCCTCGTGCAATCGGAACCTTATTTCGAGGGCGACTTGAATCGGCAAGCCCTATGCTTCCGGCTGCAAAATCACCTTTAAAACACCGGGTTCCGCCGCGTGTCCAAAAGCCTTGATGGCATCTTTCAACAAATAGCGCTCCTCAATCAAAATAGCCGGATTTACCCGTTTAGCTTCAATCAAACGCAGTGCCGCTAAAATAGGACCGCAGCGCGATCCCACCACTGTAATTTCATCCACCACCAGTGAGGAGATGTCTACCTCTGTCTTATTTTCATAAGTGCTTTTAAGGACCACAACGCCCCGGGGTCGCACCCCGCGCCGTGCCGCAGCGAACCCCCCGGGTGATCCCGTGGCTTCCACAACGAGGTCGTAAAAACCCTCTGGAACTTTATTTTCATCGATCCAATTAATATTGCGCTCGGCCAATAGCTGTTTCTGGTTGGCGTACCGGGCGGCGACTTCCAGTTCGCTTCCCGTGAGCGCGAGGGTTTGTGCAATCAGTTGCCCTAATCGTCCGGCACCGATAACCAGGATCCGGTCGGTAGCAGAGATTTTTATCTGTTCCTGAATTTTCAAAGCCGCTGCCAGGGGTTCTGCGAATACGGCCATGTCATCCGGGGTCTTATCCGAAACCCGGATAAGGTTCTCCAGGGGAAGACACAAATACTCGGCAAAGGCACCGTTTCGTTTTGAGATACCCAACACGGACCGCCGCACACAATGGCTGGGCCGGCCCGCCAAACAGCACCGACACGAGTGACATACCACATTGATCTCAGCGACCACCCGTTCACCCACTCTTTGCGGTTGCTCGGGTGCTTTCACAATTTCACCCACAAACTCGTGCCCGGGAATACCGGTGAACGGATAATAGCCTCTGACCAGCGCCAGATCGGTGCCACAAATTCCTGCCATGCGAACCCTCACCAAGGCCTCTCCCGCCTGGGGTCTGGGCACAGGCACATCGCTACGAAGGCTCAAAGCGTTATTTTCCAGCCAAACAGCCTGCATTTAATCCGGATTTTCGTTGCATGTTTTTTAATAATACAGATCGCCGCTGCAGCCGGGAAACGGCAGCTTTTCCTCATCAACCGCGGGATCAATGCAATCATGAATTTAGATGATCGTTTCGCCGGGAATGTCTATCAATGTCTCCGTTAAAAAATCTGGTGGTCCTGCGGACGGCATGCTGTTGTCATTCAGCAGGCGACAGGCCGCCATATCCCCTTATGATACCATATCCTGGAAAAGGATGCTTCCGGCGCCAATACCCGTTGCGCTAAATCAGGGGAGTTAATTCCAACTTCTTTTTGATGATATTGCGGATCCCATGGTTGGAGTATTACCGCTCCGCTGTCCATGGGTATCAACCGGGGCAAAAAGGCCTGACCCCACTGGCGGCTTTCAGCTTCATTTTCCAAATCCTTCAGATGCGAATATTTCAAAAGCTGATGCAGCGTAATCAATGTCGGAGGGCTCAGAGGGATCTCACCGGCCAGATTGCCAGCCAGCCCTGCCCGCGGGCTGATCCAGAGGCCGTGGGTGGTCTCTTTGGCATCTGGTTGACAGCGTTGTCCCGATGGTAGCACAGCCAGGAAGAATCGCGTGTCATAACGCCGCTTCATCAACACCGGGGTGATCCAGTGGGCCCACCGCATTAAGGCGGACAATTTCAGGACCCAACCCTGGGACGCAACGGCCTTTAAAAACCACCCCTGCTGAAGATCCCCGGACAAACGCAGCTTAAAAATTTGTTGCGGGATTGCGCCGTTATTCTCGCGCTTGCGGGCCAGAAACACACCGGCCTCCTCCAAAGTCTCCCGAATCGCCGCAACCCCGTACGCCAGGGCCTGGGCCGCGGTAAATCCTCCACCCAAGTGTCGGGAAAGCCCCGTAAGATCCAAATCGACGTGAGGCTGCCATATTTTGAAATCCCAATCTTCAGCGTCTACCATCCCTCCGGGGAACACGTAATTTCCCGCCATAAATCCGCTGTTGATGCTTCTTTTGAGCAGGTATACCTGCAACTCTCCGTCATACTGCCGTGTAAGAATGACGGTGGCAGCAGCCATAGGGGCGGCAGGTTGTCTGCTGTCTGCCGTTTTCATGAAAAAGTGGTTTTTAATCCCCCCGACATGCATCCATTGTCTGAAAAACCGAATAATTAAACCTGCAACTCTACGACATCTCCGTCCTGCAGTGCATAGTCACGCTGAACCATCTGACCGTCATATACCGAAGTCCCCCAAACCCGGGCGGCTTTCAGTCTGTCAACGAAATCCTGGTGAATCTTTCCGGCGAAATCCGCTACGGTGTTGCCTTTTTTCAATACAAAAGGAGACGTGAAATCAGGCTTTTTACCCGGAGATTTAGAATAGACCCGGATGATATCGAGCCGTTGCACTATTTTCTGCCTTAATAACTGCAGGTTGTAACCTGTCGTCACGGATACGGAGATCATCGGCCAGTCGTCTTCGAGTAATTCGTGAAAAATTTCAAAATTTTCCGCGGTAGCGTCATCGTCGTTTTTGTTTGCCAGCACGAGAAACGGAATGAAGGTCACGTTGCGATGATCGAAATGGCGGTCTTTTAAACGCAGCGCAACGATACGGTTCTCCTCCAATAACGCAACCGAATCCTCCAGTTGCTGCAGGGGGTCAGTTTGCAGGTCGACCATTAATAGAACAAGATCCGATCTGCGAATGAGATCCATGAATTCCGGTTCGACATAATCCTTGCTCAGTGGCGGCGTGTCAACCAGCTGTATCTGTATATTTTCCACAGGCATCATGCCGGGTGTGGGTTTCCAGGTGGTATAGGGAAAGGCGGCCACATCCGGCGTGGCATTGGTAAGGGTTGCTAACAGAGCTGATTTGCCCACGTTAGCCGGGCCAACAATTACAACCTGACCGGCACCCTCTTTGTCAATGCGGAAGGCCGACTCTCGCTTGCTGAGAGTTTTTTTGGTCTGTGAAGCTGTTTTCAGCTTGGAAATTCGCCTGCGCAGGTCGGCTCTGAGCTTATCCGTGCCCTTGTGTTTCGGTACAATGGTGAGCAATTCTTCCAAACGGACAAGCTTTTCGGCCGGCGTCTTGGCCGCCCGGTAGCGCTTCTCGACGTCAAAATATTCAGGCGGAAGGTTTGCTGGCATTGGATTCTAAATCGCAGAAATTCGGTATGGTTAAGGCGCGCTTCCTGACCATACCGGGGTTGCAGAAATAATGTCCTGTCACTTAAAAATATAAAATTAATGAAATCCATTGCCAATGTCAATTGATTCCTCTTGCAGTGGATCGTTGGGCAGGCTTTTGTCCGGTGTTGGGGACTTCTTGGGGTGCAACGGTGACCACAGGCTCTTGCGATCAAATTTGATGACCATCGACCGGTAGAGAGCCTGTTGCCTGACCGAATCATATCAATCGAATGTCGACAATTAAGGTGTCAGATACTGATTAATTTGTTATAATTACTTCAAGGGTTGGATATATAATGTCACTCATGACTTATAAAATCGTATTCGAAGGAAAAATCGCGGGAGGACAAAAAGCCGAGGATGTCAGAAATAATCTGATATCACTGTTTAAGGCCAGTGCCGCGCAGATCGAGAGGCTTTTTTCCAAATCCCCGGTTGTCGTGAGAAAGGGTGTTAATCACGCAACCGCTCTCAAATATCAACAAGCGCTGAAAAAAGCCGGGGCACTTTGTAAAATTGTCAGGGAAAAGAGCTCGGAAGCTGCCGTTTCGAGAACCATGTCTGGAAACGATGCAGTTTTAGGGGATAAGAGCGCAAACCGGATGAGCTGCCCCCGGTGCACTTATGAACAGGCAAAAGCTGAAGAATGCGTACAATGCGGTACGGTAATCCGTAAGTACCGGGAGGTGTTGAATAAAACGCCTGCGCCGATATCGATGCCGGCCCCGTCTTTTGCGAGATCCCGACCGGCAAAATCCCGTTTAAAAATAGTCTGGATCGCTGTGGTCCTGGTTGTTTTGCTCTTAGCCTATTTTGCCTTCGGCCCGGGAGGTGACAGCCGGCCGATTACTCACGGACCGGGTATCATCGCCCCGAATCCACCGGCTCAGGAGATGATTGAATCCGGTCAACAATTTTCACATAAAGATTATCTCGTTACGCCGCTGGCGACCTTCAGAATCGAGGCCCGCGTGCTGAGCTCAAAGCATTATCGATCCGGCCGTGAGTCGGATCTGTCACCTGTCGATTTGGCACTGGGTTGGGGAGCCATGTCCGACGAAACCGTACTGGAAAAAATAAAAATTCGGCAGTCAAACCGTTTCTACTACTGGAAGGTCAAAAAATTCCCCATTCCCCGGAGAGATATTGAGCAAAACAGTGCCAATATGCATCTCATACCGGCCGACAACGAGATAGCAAAGATCATCAAGAAAGTCCGTGCGGGCCATGTGGTTGAAATAGAAGGCTACCTGGTTAAAGTCCAGGCTCGAGACGGATGGCGGTGGAAGAGTTCTCTGACCCGCAAGGATACGGGCCATGGCGCTTGCGAGGTGATTTGGGTTGAGGATATCAGCGTCAACGCCTTGTAACCGGTTTGCTTCCCGTCAAGGCCCGCCCTTTAGGGCGAGAGGCTTCACTATTTCTCAGGCACGCTCCCAATATCGTATATTTCAAATGTTGCGGGCGCTTCCAGCATGGCTTCCAACTGATCCTCATAGGCTTGTCGTTGATCACTTTCCTGCCAGCTGATCCAATCCTCGATGGTTTGCCAGGTGGAAATCACCACGATAACCCGCGGATCATAATGGTTGACTAAGGTTTCACCAGAGATGTATCCCGGCTGGTTCATGGCGTCCCGGCGAAACTGGTTGATCAGTGTAAACGCCTTTTCTTTTTTGACTTCTTTGAAATTTCTCTTGATAATAATCTTAACAGCCATCAAAGTCTCCCTGTGGGTTTTGAATTGCCGGAGCGAATTCGATTTAACAAGATCATCGTGATTATGAAAATAATATTCCGAAAAGAAAAAATATCGTCGCGTTCAAAAAGGTGAGCAAAAAATTAAGTCCAGGCAAAAACCGGACCATGGCCGCAAATGCCGACGATGTGGGTGCAATTGCTATTCGAACTATTTTTTCTGCGTGGAGTGCCACTATTATGTGGGCACGAATGACTGGCAGCACAATACCGATGACGAATTAGCGATCACCTGATACAGCCGTATCAAAACCGATGGTGACCGGTGGGGGTATAAATAAGCGCCGGCAAATCTCAACAAATTGTGCTTAAGCGCTTTACTCCGACACGTTGGCACCGAAGCTGAAGAGTCCATCTGAAACCATCAGGGCCGGACTGCCCCGCCAGGGTTGATCCATCGCCAATTCTTTTTCTTCCGGCTCGATGTTCACCACGTGATCCAGTTGTCCCTTACGCCAGAGCTTTTCCAGTTTGACCGCGTCCTGCCAGAGGTTGAGTGCATATCGGTTGAGATCCCTCAGATGATCCAATGTCAATAATCTGGGCCTGAGCATGACCATTATGGGGCCCAGCAAATAAGTAAAGCCCATTTGTAGCGCTTTCCGGTTAACCTCCTCTTGTATTTGCACAAAACCGTTATAGCCAAGCTTTAATAACGCCCGGTTAATGCTGGCAACCGCATCGCGGGGAGCCATATCACTTTTTAAAATGGCCACCGCTTGGATACCGCCACCAGAGCCGACATTGGTCGGTACACTTCCAAAGCGAGCCAGAAAACCCTGAAGTCCTTCATCAGTGATAAAACAGCGAAAATCTGTCTGCCACTCCTTAAGAAAAAGAGCGTTTTTGTCCATCGACGGTTGCGGGCTGTGTTCCGACCAGAGCGTCAACGGAATCAGTTGCTGAACGATGTAATCTCCGGCATCCAGGGCCGCGCGTATATGTCTCTCACGGTTGTTTTGCATGTATCCGACGAAGATGCCGTGCCCGGAATACCCGCGGGCCGGCTTGAGAACCAGATCCTCCCAGTTAACCCGTGTCCAGGCAACCAAATCCTCAATCGGCTCCTTCCTGGGGCCGGTCGTGCTGCGAGGATAGAATTGCCGTGTCCAGGGCGTATGGAATCTCGTGTCCTCACTGAGCAAAGTGCTGTAATTATCGGTGAGGACTTCAAACATTCCTTTAGTTCCCAAGGGTTCCATGCCCCGAGGATTGACGAGAATGCCCTGCCGAATCGCCGCTTTGATGGGGTTGATGTCTTCTTGCTTGGCGATTTTGAACAAAACGTTCATATTAAAATCCATAAAGATGACCGTAGCCTCATCTCCCTTGCAGCACACCTTGCCCCTTTTTAACGAAAGATGGCCGGGCCCGGCCAGGGATGCCTTAACGCCTTCCAGGGTGTTCAGATAGTCGACAAAATTTTTGTTCTCCAAAACGACGTCGAGAGTTTCCGCTTCGGCAAGCAATACGGTATGAACGGGATTTCTCCCGTGATGATGTTTGTGGGCTCTCAATAGCATACGGGCAAAACCCGGGACGGCGTTGATTTGCGGATAATCGAAATCCACATCAACGTTGACTTCCACGCTTTCCGATATCAGGTCCCATGCCATTTTTCCCAATAATTGGGCGATACGTTGATATTCCCAGCCTCCGGGGCTGCCCATGTTCCATTCCCCATGGTAGCCTTTAACCGTTTTCATTCCGAATTCTCCCTTAAATATGCAGGGGGTGTCGTTAAAGTTAAGTGCGTTTCAGGTATCTGATGTTCTCCCAGAAATTGCTTGCTCCTTCGGCAATCCGGGCACCAATGCGTGCCATACACCGTCATTTAAGCTTTTGACATGCGAGATCTCCTTTCCTTAAAATCAGTGAATTGAGGGGTCGGGGTATTCTTTCTTGCCATACAAACCGGTTGCCCTGCGCCCGGATGCAAGTGCACCGCGTAAAGCACTAACGTGCTTTTGTCTTTCTCCGCTTGTAGCAAAGAAGGACTACCATCCCGTGCTGGGCACGGTCCGGCCGTTGACGGCACGACAAGATGATCGCCCCGCTGCTTCTAAGGGACAAAGAGCGATTGCCGCCGAGAAAGGCAAAAACACGGCGCCGTTTCTTGTTCGGGTGAAAGGGTCGGTTTTTAGTATCACACGGCCCTTGTTTCGGTCAACTCGAACAACCGTTTCTTTGTGCCGGCTTTTTCGGGGATACGAGAGAATGCAAAAACGCTTTACATATCGATTCCGCAATTGTTAGTATTATCGAATACTGAAGATGGGGGTAATTCGATATGGCCGAGAATTCAACCGGAAATGGACCGGTTAGAGACACCCAAACGCAACTTGCCGGGGTCGAGTTTGAAGTATTAATGGAGTATCAGCGGCAGGTCATTAAAAAATACGGCTCAAGCAGAGTTTCCTGGTTTTTGTCGGCAGCAGTTAGCCTGGCCGAATCAAGAAGTACGGCACCCAATGACGCCATGAAATCAGCCCTGGAGGACTTTGAGCAGTTTATCAAAGACGTCGAAGAAAATATTGGACCTGTTCCACCTGAAGATGATCAACAAAACGATTCAGACACCGATCTGTTGGACGGGATCTAAACGGATCGCCGAGTCCCGTTAAAGAAAAATAATGACAGCGCTTTATTCATTTTTAAAACCAAAAGCCATCGCAATAGCAATAAGCGCCAAATTGCTGCAGGCTCGTGAATAACCTTCGGGTGGAATCTTTAAAATATTAATGTTTATGAGTGCCCCGATAACTGCCAAGACAAAAGCCAACGCCGACAAGATGACCAAGCCCTTGATGATATTTGACATAATTTGCCTCCTGTATGTTCAAATTTACCACCGCCGCTGCCTGAAAGGGGATGGACCGAATTCCCGAGAGCGGAAGGCGGCAACACGAGTGCCGTGGGTTTCACTCATTAAGTGAAGCTCCCCGCCCCAAGGGGCGGGGGTTCTGCCGTTCGGCAGTGCTTCGCAGCCCGGAAAGGAAGATGTCTGTTCCAGCTAGCTTCCCTTAACCCCGTCTTAAAGGGCGGGGCTTGCAGGGAAGCCAACCGGTCAAAAACCCCGGATCTCTTTGCGAGAAATGGGGTTTCATTTTTTGCGTCATGGCCACCTCGCTAATGGAGTGAGAATTTTTTAGTTTACGTCACCTTTCTTATCATGGCCTAAATTTTAAAGTCAACTCATTTAAAGTTACGATGTCCCTGTTTTTCCCGGTCGCTCGCCCATCGCCAATTGCGTGCCGTTACCATGCACGAAGAGCAGCAGAGGGCAGTTGAAGACGATGTCATGTGGGCCATAGCTTTACTACCAGAGAGAGCGCCCAATTGCCTGCTCTAACGTCTTTTTAAATTCCTCCGAGATATCGATCTCGACTTTTTCCTCCGGAATGCCGGCATTGTCTGCTGCCTGTTTGGCGATGGCGACGGCTTGACGGATTTCATCGTCGGTTGCCTCGCCGGGTTCCTTTATGGTTTTATTCCCCGCTTCATCGGTAAAGCTAATCGGTGTGGAAACCTCACTGGCCTCCTCCCAGCTTATACTTTTGCTTGAAAGACCTTGGGCAAGGCGGTTGAGTGCCAAACTTGCTTCTATCTTCTCCTGATGGCCCAAGCCGGATGGGTCTAAATAGCTGGCCTCGAACTGGCTCGTCACCCCTATCGTAAGTGCCGGACAATGCTCCATGGCCTGAAATATAATGCCGAGTTCATCCAGCGTGATTTCACCGATCTGAAAATCTTCTTTTAACTGATCTAAAATCATAATGATTTCTGATTTTTCTTCTGGCGGCAAGGCCGACTCTTCAATCACCAGCGCCATGGCAAGGGTGACCCCATCAGCTGCCCAGCTCTTAAAATTTTTAGCAACGTAAACGCCTGCACCAACCAGCAACACGATCAGGACAATTACAGCGATTAGGCAACCACTGGCTAGACCGGCGGGGCGCCTCGTCGAATCCCTTACCTGCCTCAGCTTAGACAACTTGCCAGGGAGTTTGACCATGGATTTTTTTCCTTTCTAAACGTCATTTGCTCGGTGTGGTTCGGTCAAATTGCGGTATCGCATCTCGACATTTCTGTTCGAGCTGACCGGTAATGCGCGATATCACTTCTGGTGATAA
>JASFTQ010000008.1:0-34871 GCA_050053515.1 Desulfobacterales bacterium
TCAAAACCCGCCTTGACCATCAGGTCGAGAAGATCGGCATCGTCGGCCAGGTTTATCGAAGCTTCTGTGAAAAATACACACCCCTTTTTGTCTTTGCGCCATTCGATCAGAGCCGGCAGCAATTGAGTTTTTAAGTACCGCTTGTTTCCGATAAAATTGTCGTCAACAAAAAAGATATTGCTGCGCCAACCCGCATCATATATACGGTCCAGTTCTGCGATTACCTGTTGGGCCGACTTCAGTCGGGGCCTTTGGCCGAAGAGAACCGTCACGTTACAAAAATCGCAGTTGAATGGACACCCCCTGGAAAACTGAATGTTCATGGACGCATATTTTTTCATTTCGACCAGATCCCAAGAAGGGGGAGGGGTATGATTAAGATCGCAGAAACCCGGTGCCCTGTAAATCTTTTTCAGATGACCGTTTTTAAAGTCCTCAAGAAAAGACGGCAATGTCAGTTCGGCCTCGTCCAGGACAAGGTGATCCACCTCCTCAAACGAATCCGGTTCTGCAGTAAAAAGCGGTCCCCCCGCGATGACTTTCAAGCCCATCGCCTTGCAACGGGCAATGATTTGTTTGGCTGAGTCACGCTGAACTGCCATCCCCCCGATGAAGGCCAAGTCTGCCCATGAAAGATCATCATCGGTGAGGCAGTCCACGTTAACATCTACAAGACGCCTGTGAAATTCATCCGGTAACATGGCCGCGACGGTGAGCAAGCCAAGCGGCGGGAAGGCTGCTTTCTTGCGGATAAATTTTAAAGCGTAGTTGAAAGACCAAAATGTATCCGGAAACTTTGGGTAAATGAGAAGAACATTCATATCGTAAGATTCCTCATTCGTCCTCTAATAAGCAATTTTTAAAAATATTAGTACAAATTTAAGAAGATGACTGCTCAGGTTTCACGAATTCCGCTGGCTGGGACAGAGACAGTACATTTAGATATTCTGGTTCGTTGTTTAATTTTCAGGAATGCAGCAATCCTTGGACCGTTGCATCCATCTCCCTTACAGTGAAGGGCTTAAAAAGGGCCTGATCCAAAGCTGTGCCTCTGATTCTGGATAGACTGACTTTTTTCTCATCACCTGTCATAAGCACAACCGGAGTGGAGGGAGATTTTTCATTTATTTCTTTTATCTATTTTTTGCTTCCGCTTCTCTTTTATCGTGCGCTTGAATTTTTTCTGTTCTTCTCGTTTGCCTTTATCTGTTTTTCCCTTGTCGCCCATCTAAAATCCTTTTCTTTATTATTGAAAAAGGCGATTCACATAAAACAACTTATGAATCACCTTCAACAACCACCTTATTTAATAAGGAGTCCAAGTCCATCGGCGCATGCGCGGGCTACAGCATAATCAGCCTTTTTCTGCCCGGGCATTTTATCCCAGCCCCCTCTTTCAATGAATTCAGCTCTCTTCCAATATTCAAATTCCTCTAATTCTTTAAGTTTCTCCTCATGGTTTGGTTGCTTCATAAATTGGGCAACGCAGATCGCCGCTTGACTCGTCAAAACCGCTTCATCGGACATCTTTTGGGTAGTGCCGGCGGTTGTCCAGCCACCCCATCCAAAGCCGATAATCATTGCGATGACTGCCCCGCAAATAAGGCCCCAAACGCCATACTTAATTTTCCCTGCATTTTCTGGTTTCATTGATAATACCTCCTCATTTTAATTTATACAGAATGAATATGAATTCTTACAGCATTTGAAGCTCCTTACAGAACACATTCATTCTGTCAGGAGCAACGCCGGCACAATTTAAGAATTTTCTTCATGGGTACATTCTCGGTAAACAATTAAGTTCTTTTGCCCCTGGCGGCATTAACGCTCTCCATTCCTTCCGAATGGGAAACCGTGTGGATTTGAATTTGCGGCGGTTCGCACAAAAGGCTCTTTGTTCCGAGCAAAACGCTGAATCTGCCAGACCTTATATAATGGTCCAGATCTTCTCGGGTTGCCCATTCCGATATCAGGCCGAAACCGTTCGTGTCTTCGATGTTCCGGAAAACGTGACAGCTCAGACAACCCTTCTCCTTTTCCGTTGGTTCAATCATTGAGAGAAGTGTTTGCATAACCTCTGTCCGTTTTTCTAACAGAGCATTCATGTTTATCCTGACAATGATCATGAGAGCCCACCTCTCAGCAAAAATGAGACACACGCGTTAGTATAGTTTTGGTAGCTTTGGAATTAAACCGCCCAGGCCGCTATCAAAAAAATTCAAACTGTCCGTAACCATACCTTCAAATTACCTTCAAATTTCGTGCCAAGCAGACTGAGTCCAATCTATATTAGTTTAACATATTAATATTAAATATAATATTTTAATCAAAGAGACTAATTGGGAGGGGATGAATTCGTGCAACAGCATGGTCATATATGACCAATGGTTATATATGACCATGCTTGGCATCCTTGAAGTGGTATTTATATCTCTCCGTGACGGAATATAAATTGACAGGCTGTTGTTTGGGGAAAGCCGTAAAGAATGGGCGATTCTGCAGGAAAATTGTCCTTTAACTGTGTACCTTCAGATGGTGCTACAAGGCCCGGTTTTCGTTTTAGATATCATGGCTGGAGTAACGAAACAAATAAGACCTATGGCTGGTGGATACCTAATTTTCGTATGCGGGCGCGCAACGTGCTGCGATTGAGCCCAAGGATTTCTGCAGCCCCGTTTTTGCCACTCACTTTCCAATTGGTCTGCTCAAGTATCCGGACAATATGCATGCGCTCAACCTCTTCCAGAGTTTTTTGCGTGGTGGTCGGTCCCTTATGTGGTTTGTTCAGTTCATCCACCAGACGTAATTTGGGCCCTGAAGAGTTGATGACTGCCCGCTCGAGGACGTTTTCAAGCTCCCTGACATTGCCTGGCCAGTGATAATCCTGTAAGGTATTCATAACGCTAGTCGGGATGCTCTCAATGGACTTTCCCAGTCTCTTGGAAATTTTATCGACGAAAAAATCCACCAGCAGGGCAATGTCCTCTACCCGTTCTCTCAGCGGGGGTACCGTAATCGGAAAAATATTTAGCCGGTACCAAAGATCTTCCCGAAACCGGCCACTGCTGACTTCCGCTTCCAGATTACGATTGGTGGCGGCAATCACCCGCACATCGACTTTAATCGTGCCGGAGCTGCCCAACCGTTCAAACTCACCATCCTGGATCACCCTAAGCAGTTTGGGCTGCAGTTCCAGCGGCAGTTCCCCAATCTCATCCAGAAAAAGAGTAGCGCCGTTGGCAATTTCAAATCGCCCCAACTGTCTGGCATGGGCACCGGTGAAAGCGCCTTTCTCGTGGCCGAACAGCTCACTTTCAATGAGGTTTGAAGGCAGTGTGGCACAATTCACCTTCACTAATGCCCGATTTTTGCGCGGGCTCAAGCCATGAATAGCCCGGGCGATCAGCTCTTTACCGGTTCCGGTCTCACCAAGAACGAGAACGGTCGTATCGCTGGGGGCAATTTGCTCAACCTTATAGAGCACGTAATTGAGCCCGTCACTTTGACCGATAATGTTCTCATAGTTGTATTCTAATTTAATTTCTTCTTGTAGATACGCTCTCTCGACCTCAAGTTTTTCTTTTAACTCCTGTATTTCAGAAAGTGCGACTTGGAGATTAAGCTCGGCCTGCTTGCGCTCGGTAATGTCCTGAATAGAGCCGGACATCCGGATAGCTTTTCCCTCGGTGTTCCAGATTGCCTGACCACGCGCGAGGAACCACAGGTATTCGCCGGATTTTGTTCGCAACCGGTATTCGACCTTGTATGGAACGCGCTCTTGAAGATGGCGTTCGATCGCGGTCCAGATAGCCTCGGCGTCCTCAGGGTGCAATCGGCTGCGAAAAGAATCTATCGTACCGGGAAACTCCTCGGACGAATATCCAAGGATTTCCCTGAAACGATCCGAGTAGAAGACGGCGTTCGATTGCATGTCCCAATCCCAGAGGCCGTCGGTAGAGCCTGCGAGAGCCAAAAGATATCGCTCTTCGCTAGTGTGCAATGCCGCTTTCGCCCGGCCGTGTCGCGAACGCTGTATGAGCAGCCCGACGATAAGCAAGGTTGCGATGGCGCAAAAAGAGGCGAGGCTGATGATTACCGTTTGTATAGATCCCAAAACAACTCCTCTATAGCTTGCAACTATTATCAAATCTTTCTTAAATCAGCAGAAAACTGAAGATTGGTTACTCAAAATTTCACGCTTCGCCTTCCCATGCTCAACCTGGCAGGGTGTGCCTGCTTGAACCTGCCATCAGTTTATGGCTGCTTGCCGAAGTGCTCTGACCCTTATATCAGAATTAATGTAACGTTTTCAAGCGCCAGCGCTAAATGACATAAAATAAGTCAGTTATCAGGTTGTTTGCCAGCCTTTGAACAATTTGAAATCCCCTTAAAAATTACATATACAGACTTGATATTCATAATCTCCAATATAGTTTAAACGGTAAATAATCATCGAATTTTATAATTACATTGATTTTTTAAACAAAAAAGCCAATGATTAAGCACAAAGACGGTCCGGGTGTATTGTAGAATTCCCGGGGGCACACCAAAAACCGGCATTGAAGAAAATAAGGAGAAAACGCAAAACCATATCTATCGGTGAGAGCACACCATGCTACTCTATCTTATCAACCCCTCCAACCCGCTGGTAAGCATTCTCAAAGTCAAGGAGAGCCGCTGGAACCGTTTTCGTGTGTGGAAACCGCTCAGCCTTATGGTTCTCGCGGGCCTGACCCCACCGGAGTGGGAAATTACAATCGTGGACGAGAACCTCGGGGCACCGGACTATACGGCCATGCCTCGACCTGACCTGGTGGGCATCACCGCTTTCACCTCCCAGGCCAACCGCGCCTATGAAATATCTACTTACTTCCGGCGTCATGGTGTGCCCGTCGTCATGGGCGGTATTCACGCAACCATGTGCCTAGACGAGGTCATGGAGCGGGTGGAATCGGTCGTTACCGGTGAAGCCGAAGGCATCTGGCCGCAGGTCTTAGAGGAGGCCCGCCTTGGCAGCCTGAAGCGCCGGTATGACGGAGGGATCGCCGAAATAAACGATGTCCCGTTCGCACGGCATGATTTGCTGGCTTCGGAATATGCTTGCGGGGCCATTCAGACCACACGCGGCTGTCCATTGAACTGCAGCTTTTGCAGTGTGACGGCGTTCAACGGAGCCCACTACCGGCAGCGCCCCATTGCGGATGTCGTGCGGGAATTCCAGGCGATCCGTGAGAAGCATGTTCTGGTGGTGGACGACAACCTTATCGGCACGCGCCGTGAACATATCGTCCGCGCCAAGGACCTGTTCCGTGCCATGGCACAGGCGAACCTGCGAAAGCAATGGGTCGCCCAGGCCAGCATTAACTTCGCTGATGACGAAGAGCTCTTGGCGTTAGCCGCGCAGGCCGGGTGCAGCGGCGTCTTCATCGGCTTTGAAACTCCCTCACCGGAGGGGCTTCTGGAACTCGGCAAGAAATACAACCTTCTGAAGGGCCGAGATTTCCGAACCTCCGTGCGGCGCATACAGCGGCACAACATATTGGTCGCGGGTTCCTTTATCATTGGTTTGGACATAGACAAGCCGGGCATCGGCAAATGTATCGCCGAGGTGGCCAGCCAATACGGCCTGGACAATCTCAACGCGCTGTTTCTGACACCCTTGCCCGGCACACGCCTGTGGGACCGGATGAAATCAGAGGACCGCATTGCCCGCGATGCGTTCCCGGAGGATTGGAAATATTACACGCTGACCTTCCCGGTAGCCCGGTATAAGCATTTGTCTCTGGACGGTATCATCGATGAAATGATCTCCTGCGACCGGGACTTCTATTCCATGCCGCGAATTTTGCGCAGGGTGTGGGGCAACTTATGGCAACGCCGCAAGCCGCTGATCAGCCTGGTGGGTAACCTTTCATACCGGAACAATGTCCGGCTGAACCGCAGGGCTTACGCAGACTTCAGGCGTCAACAGGCAATAGGCACGAATGTGTAAATGGCCTGTAAGGAAAAGCGAGTGCCGGACCCAAGATAAAAATTTAGAAACGGAGAAAGGATAAAAGCAAAATGTCAACCCCGAAACACTAAGCCAAACTTAATGAGGGTGTTGAAGCCTGGAACAAGTGACGGAAGGACAACCCTGAAATAAGGCGTGACCTCACGGAATCCAACCTCACTGGGGCGGGAAACTAAGAAATTGAACAGTTACCGTTTCATTCTATGTGATTAATTCTCCTGCGGTGCTTTAATTTCTCCAATTCTTGTCCTTTGGAATATTGAATTCAGTATTTCTTTGCCCGCAAGATTGTGACTACCAACCATAATCCCAACACGGTCGATATTAAATAACCGATTACGCCAAGTACTGGAAATCCAAATATAAACGGTCCGACACCGGTGGTGATAATCATGGAGGACCCCATTATCAACGCAGCCACGATTATGCCGGTTGTTAAACGGTTAGAAGAATTCTCCAATGTGTTGACAAGTCTTTCTAATTTGTCCAGGTGAAAGTGTAATCCCAGATCTCCCCTCTCCAACTTGCTGAAAATATTCAGGAGTTGCCGAGGAATGTCTCGTTGCGCAGTCCAGATATTTGAAACGTTGGTTTGAAAGCTTCGCCACAAGTTTTCCGGATTGAATCGTTGTTCAGCTAGTCGAGATATGTAATTTTTTGCTTCTGAAACAACATCTAATTCAGGATATACTTGGCGCGCAGTACCTTCGGCTGTAACAAGCGCCTTTACCATTATGACCAAATCCAGGGGTAATTGAAGGTGATAATTTCGAAGTAACGTCATTATGGCCAACAACAGTTTACCAATATTCACATCTCGAAGGGGAACCGCATAATAGGTGTTCAAAATATACAAAAGCTCCCTTTCCAGAGCTCTATTCTCAATCACTTCCCCAGCGAATTTGGATAGGCGAAGCAAAACGTGCACCAAAGCGTCGCTGTCTTTATCGACAACCGACTTAAGCAAATCAATCAATTCGTAACGATCCCTCTCCGTCAGATGCCCTACCATTCCCCAATCGAGTATGCAAAGTTGCATATCTGCTGTAACCAGCAGGTTGCCGGGATGGGGATCGGCGTTGAAAAAACCATCTTCGAGTATTTGCTTAATTACGGCGTTGAGTCCTTGTTTTGCTAGACCTTGAGCATCTTCGCCACCTGGATCGATATCTCTGATTTTTTCCCCTTGGACATATTCCATAACCAGCATTTGCTCGCTGCAATATTCATTATAAACTTCAGGTATATGCACATCGGTTTCTGAGGCAAAGGTACGGGCAATTCTCAAATTTTGTGCCTCTATTCTAAAATCGATTTCTCTAATTAAGTTGCGACGGACTACGCTAACCAAATTCGGCAGATCATAAGGTCTCAGGTCATCCGAATTTTCGTGCAGGCGATGGGCTACACTTTCTAATATGTCCAAATCCGCTTGTATCTTTTTTCTGATGCCAGGTCGCTGAACTTTAGCTACTACAATCGACCCCTCTTTTTTTAAAACTGCGCGATGGACCTGGGATATCGATGCTGCTGCAATCGAATCGTTACCAAAAACAGAAAAAACGTTTTCTATCGATTGTCCAAGGCCTTTTTCCACGACCGTTCGGATTTTGGAGATTTCTACCGGCGGAACTTCATCCTGGAGCTTGCTCAATTCAAAAAGTAAGTCGCTCGGCAGCAGATCCGGTCTTAGGCTCATGATCTGACCGAACTTAACGAAAGTCGGGCCCAAATCCTCCAAAACGCATCGAATACGTTCATAAACTCCCATCTCATGTTCAATAGTATAGATCCTTTTTATGAGTTTAGCCCCTGGGAAGTTGAGTCTTTGTACGGCCTCATCAAGCCCATATTTTAGGAGCGTTGTTATGATATCTTTGAAGCGACTCAGTTTTGCTACAGTACTGAAATCCATTTGGAACCCTCTCTTATTTGATCCACGGAACAGGATGGCGATAGGATGAAAATCTCATCTATTTATCTGTAATTATCGATTGTGATAAAACGAAGCAAATCTGTGGAACCAAATCTTCACACATGCATTGCTTAATAGTTTTTGGCGCACCAGTCAATTAAGGGGTTAGATGATAGAGTCTGCCCCTTTATTTTTTTCACTGTCAGTATTGGTGTTAGTACTTTTTTTAAGAGTTTTTATTCTTTTTTTGTTTTGGCAAATTTATTTTTTCATAAAGAGAGCACCACCAGAGCAATCCACAAGCAGCCAAGAAGATACCCAAACCACCAAAAAAACCGGCAAAAAAGATACCTACAGTCCCTAAATTTCCCATGTTTCACCTCCGAAATGTAACATAAAACCCAATTGAAAATATATGATAACACAAATTGTCCCAAGTTATAGATGTAAAGCCTTTCAGCGGCAAGTCGCCGACGCGCCCCAGCCGTTAGGCGACGGCGCGCCGTGGGGCATTCTGGCGAAGGAGAGTGGAAAGGTATCACAGGAGTGTAGGATTTTCAAATATGCTCAAAATGGGTTTGAAATGTAACCTTTTCACCGCAAAAGTCTCTATATTGCTGAAAGGTTTGAACTTTTTCATAGTTTTTTTCTGAACCTTTCCTCCTTAACTTGGTGGCCCAGTTCAGCCTTGGTGTTTAACCTCCTTTCACATTAGGGTGTTACACTGGGCCACCCGGTATTAATCCAGCCGATAAGGTGATCGCTATATTTTCCCATCCTGAAAGCTCCGTCCTCACGAGTGGGGAGCTTCATACCTTTTATTATGTTCCATTACCAAGGATACTAAGCAGGGAGTTTATAGTGTCTTTTTTTATCAGACGGGGCGCGGCAAAAGCACCTCAATAAAAAGAACCGTCAGAAATTCTTGACATATTAGCTGAGATAAAGTATTTTTAATTAATTCAATGAGATTTCATCGACCTCTTGCAAGCGGTTAAATGATATGGGATAACAAAAAAGAGCGGCTATTTTGTTGAAGATTTTGTTGATGAATGTCTGTAATTACATGCCGATCGACCACGGAATGAATCATTGTTAAATACATGCGATGCATACGAATAGATAACCGCAACTTAAAGAGAAGGCGATATGAAAGATCTGATCATTTACATTGCAAAAGCTCTGGTTGACGACCCGGAGCAGGTATCGGTCACTGAGATTGAAGGCAGTCATACGACAGTGTTGGAGTTACGAGTTGCCAAAACGGACATCGGAAAGATTATCGGCAAGCATGGGCGGACGGCCCAGGCCATACGGGCTTTATTAAGTGCGGTGTCTGGAAAGCGGGGTAAACGCTACGTACTTGAAATTATTGAATGATATTTTTCGATCAATGTTTCACACCCACACGACAGTTCAGCGTGTATCGAACCTGTCAAATCAACCATTATCCAGGGCTATTTAAAGCTTCGTTTCAACCCCTCAATCCGCAACGGGATTGAGAGGGCTTCCCGGTCGGCTTCAATTAACCCATCTAATTTGCAAAATTCAAATTAAACCCTTGATTGCGATTTAAGAAAATTCTGATGACCCGAGCAATAAAAATAATAATTGCCTTAATTATCGTTGGGGCGCTTTGCCTATTCGCATACAAAAATATTATAAACTGGCAAAAAGATAGTCTTGAAAAAGCCATCGAGCAAGAACAACAGGTATGGCAGAATAAGACAAATGCCCTGGAGGCAGAGATTAAGGATCTTCAGGAAGAACTTGAAGAAGCGAAGGGTGCGGCCCATCTGCAAAAAAAAGCTGCTGAAGCACTGGGGAAAGAGACCAGCGAGACTTTTCGAAAAGAAACAGCAGTAAGTTTGGAAGAAATGGAAAAAGAGATAGCTTCATTTTTCAGATATCTTGATAACCGGGACTACATCGCCGCTTATGATCTCAAAGGAGGGACCTTTGCTGAGTATAGAAAAGCCGTTGATACGTTATCCAAGAATCCGCCGATTTTAACCGGGGAAATGGACAGTCTCCATAGGTTATTGTTAAACATGGCACACCTTTTTAGAATCTCCGGCAAGCTTCAGATCAGACTTGCAAAAGACATCATGAAAAATGAAATGGATATTATCGAGCCGGTTATGAGGATTTTTTATCTCTGGTTCACCGCAAACGATAAAACCAAAAGAAAGACAACGGCCCGTCCGTCCATGGAAGTCTTATATATTTATGCCGGCTTCTTTACGGACACAGTTGCTGGTAGAAGTTATTTGCTCAGGCGAGATCCCAAAGTCAGGACCTTGACCTATTACTATTGCGTATTGATTCTTGATAAGGCCAATGATGAAAAGCTAAATATCTATGGATTGGATATTAGGCCCCACATTGAAAAATCATACAAGGAAATTAAGAGCCAGATCGGTCTTTTTGACCAAAATAGCTACCTTTCCAAGTTGGAAAGTTTAAAGAAAAAATACAAATTATCTGAAATTGAATGAGCATAAAGGGCCGCAACCGGATATTTAACATAAAATTTTTAATTTCGTGTAAGTATGAAAGTCGTATTTTCGACTGATTAACAAATGGTTCGGGGTTTTCCTCCTTTCCCCGAATCCTGCATCCTCAACAAAGTGGGTGGCTCTGTTAGTTGAGCCACCCGACAACCTGAAAGCAACCTCACATTTTTTTTTATAAAGGGCAGTTACTTTTTGGACTGCCCTTTTGATTTTTAAAATCCAGGCAGAGGGTTTTTTCTGCAACCCGGTAAGGACTTCGCAAGGCAAGTTTTTACAGGTGTTTCCGATGGCCGCGGGCCGCTATTTGACCTTCGTAGCGCTTGGTGATAGAGAATACAAAAGCCTCGATGTAGTTTTGTTTATTTTTCGGACAGTCATCGACACCAACCCCAAGGGTTATTTCTTGGCGGCCCAGGCGGTGGTCCCCCAGATGATCGAACGGGGCTGCGGCAAGATCATCAATTCCAAAGACACTCACCGGTAAGTTTTTGAAACGAGTGCTCCGGGAAATATGATTACAAAAATCTTTTAGCAATCAGTTAACCGAAAGAAAGGATCAATGATGAAACTCAAAAACGGTGCCGAATACATGGAAAGCCTGACCAAACTAAACCCCCTGATATACTACAAGGGGAAAAAAATAGAGGACGTAACCCGCCATCCCGCGACGGCTCCTCACGTGCGAGCTGCAGCCATGACCTATTCCCTGGCCAACCAGGACGAGTATCGAGACCTGGCGACGGCCACTTCGCATTTGACCGGACATGTAATCAGCCGGTTTACCCACGTCCATCAAAATATTGAAGATTTGCTCAAAAAAATCAAACTTCTTCGTGTCCTTGGACAAAAAACCGGCACCTGTTTTCAGCGATGCGTGGGATTTGACGGTATCAACGCGGTCTATTCGGCAGCCTATGAGGTCGACCAAAAACATGGAACCGATTACCTGGAACGCTTTAAAGATTGGCTGACCTACATTCAGGATGAAAACCTCATGGTCGTTGGCGCTATGACGGATCCGAAAGGTGATCGATCAAAAGCACCGGCCGATCAAAGCGATCCGGATCAATATGTGCATGTTGTCGAACGCCGAGACGATGGTGTCGTGATCCGGGGGGCCAAATTGCATATGACCGGCGGGGTGAATTCCCATGAAATTCTGGTGATGCCCACCGCGGCTTTGGATGAGCGCTCAAAGGATTATGCCGTTGTCGGTGCCGTACCGGTTGATGCTCCGGGTATTACGATGATATTTGGGCGCCAGGCCAGCGATAGCCGCAGGGATAACCTGGAACGGATTGACGTGGGCAAACCCAGATTCGGTGCCGTCGGCGGCGAGGCGGTGATTGTGTTTGACGATGTCTTTATCCCCAGAGAAAGAATTTTTCTGGATGGCGAGACTGAGTTCGCCGGTACCATCGTTTACCGGTTTGCCGCTCACCATCGTGCCAACTACGGTGCCTGTAAAACAGGTCTAATGGACGTTCTGACCGGCGCGGTCGGCTATCTGTCTCAACTGCAGGGAACTGCCAAGGGTTCACATGTCCGCGATAAGGTCACTGAGATGATCCATCTGAACGAAACCCTGTACAGCTCCTCGATAGCCTGCTCGGCTGAAGGCCGTCCGACGCCGTCCGGTGCTTACATGGTCGACACCATGCTGGCAAATGTGTGTAAACACAATGTTACCCGTTTTCATTTTGAAGTCGCCCGGCTGGCAACTGATCTGGCAGGCGGATTCATTGCCACGATGCCCAGCGAGTACGACCTCAAAAGTGAAGAGGTCGGTCATCTGGTAAAAAAATACTTCTCGGGGGTGGCCGATTTTCGCACTGAAGATCGTATCAAGATCGGCAGGCTCATCGAGGCTATGACCGGCGGTACGGCTATGATAGAATCGATGCACGGTGCCGGCTCACCCCAGGCCCAGAGAATAATGATTTTCCGGGAAGGGGGGCTGGATGAAAAGATAAAACTGGCCAAGGCCCTGGCGGGGATTCCTTCAAAACCGGCAAAAAAGTAAAAATCATATTAAGAATATACGGAGACAAATGATCATCTAATACGGATATAAGGCACGAGAGGCTATTATGTCAGACACGCGGATTTTATTTCTTGCCATACAAACCGGGTGCTCCTCACCCGGTTGCAAGTGCACCGTTGAAATCACGGAAGTGCTTTTGACTTTTGATGACCTCCTGCCTGAACTCCGCCGAACGGGCGGCCAGGTCGGGATCGACTGACGTTTTCGTTTTGATGGATGGCAACGGAACTGTCGTGGCGCAGGCTGATAGAAAAAGCACAGTATACGACATAACCGCTATTTTTATCCAGCCGGTTTCAAATGCCTGAATCAAAGGCATTTGTTGAATTCTGAACATCTTCTCACCTTTAAATTTTGAACGGGTCGGGTTAATTTTCTCACCACATTGCTGCGCCAGTCCCTAAAATAGTTGAGATGGTTTATGCAAAGGTTTACTGAGGGTCAGAATAAATTGCCATGGCATTTTTACTTGCCAAGGGAAACGCTCTAGGCTAATTAATCGGATTGTACCGATTTAAAGCAGATATAACAGGCTGCCGCCCAAATTAATTTAAGCGGTCATCAAACCGTTTATGCCCCTCAATCTCAGCGAAGTGGAAGATTGGTCCTGCCGGCGGCGGGAATTAAAAGGGTTTTAGTGAAGCTCCCCGCCCCAAGGGGCGGGGCTTGCCGGAAAGGAAGATATCTGTTTCAGATAGCTTCCCTTAACCCCGCCTTAAAAGGCGGGGCTTGCAGGGAAGCGAACCGGTCAAGGCGAGAAAGGTTTTGGACGGCAGTTCGTTAAAACCCAAAAACATTGCAAAGCGAGGGAGTTAAGGACCATGAAAACAGACTACAAGACCATTGCAGTGGGTTCGAGAGACGGCGTGGCGCTGTTCACCATGAACAACCCGCCGGTCAACCAGCTTTCCAAACATTTTGTTATCGAGCTGGCCGATGCCATAACCGAAGCCTACAAGGATGACGCTGTAAAAGCCATTGTCCTCACCGGCACCGGCAAAAACTTTATCGCGGGTGCGGATATCACCCAAATCAAAGACGTAAAAAACAAAGAGGAATTATCATCGGGCCTCAGAGACAATACGAAGTTTATTAACAGCATGGAGACCGGACCCAAACCGATAGTTGCGGCCATCAACGGCAATTGCCTGGGCGGCGGTCTGGAAGTCGCCATGGTATGCCATTATCGCGTGGCCGCCACAGGTGTCAACCTGGGACAACCGGAGGTGCAGATCGGTCTCATCCCCGGTGCAGGGGGGACTCAAAGACTGCCGAGACTGATCGGCCTACCCAATGCTTTGGAGATGATCACTACCGGCAAACCCATTGACGCTGGAAAGGCGTTTACGAGAGGGCTTGTCGATGAAGTAGTCGAGCCGGAAAAACTATTGGATACAGCTGTTAGAGCCGCCGGCAAGTTTATCACGGGTCAGCTGAAACTCGCCACCCGAATCACCCGCTATCGGCATGAACGCATACCCAGCGCTGCTGAGAAAAAAGCCTTGATCGATTTTACCAAGGCCATGACAGCGGCCAAAGCCAAAGGGTATATTGCACCGTTCAAGGCCATTGAAGCCATGGAAAAAGGCCTTGGCTATGACATTGAACCCGACCTCGAGAGAGAGGCAGACCTGTTTTCGGATTGTGTCGTGTCCGACGTGGCCAAAAATCTCATTGGTATATTTCTGAACACCAGGGCCGCCGGCAGGCTTCCCCGCATAGAAGGTATCGAACCGGCCAAGATTAAAAAGGTAGCCCAGCTCGGCAGTGGGGTGATGGGCACCGGAATCGTTAGCGTGCTGCTCAAGAACGGTTATAAAGTTGTTCTGTGGGAAATCAATGCCGAAGCCATCCAGAAAGGAGTGGCGGCGATCCGCAAAACCTATGATTATCCCATCAAGAAGAAGAAAATGACCCCGGCGGATCTGGACAACATGATCGAAAATCAACTGACCACAACAACTTCCCTGGCAGACGCAAAAGATGTGGATCTTGTGATTGAGGCCGTGCTGGAGGACATGAAGATCAAACAGGACATCTGGCAGCAGCTGGAGGGAATTTGCCGACCCGACGTGATTTTTGCGACCAACACCTCGGCACTGCCCATCACCGAAATGGCCGCCATTTTAGCGGATCCCGGTCGCATGATCGGGCTGCACTTTTTTAACCCGGCGCACCGGATGCAGCTTTTGGAGGTCATCTGCGCTGAAAAAACGTCCGACCAGACCCTGGCCAGCTGTGTGGCCTTTGCCCGAAACATCAAAAAGATCCCCATCGTTGTTAACGACGGTCCGGGTTTCTATGTCTCGCGGCAACTCGGTGGGCTTTTCGGCGGGGCGGTGTTCCTTTCGGCCGACGGTGTTGATGGGGCCGTTATTGAGGAAGCCATGATCGACTTCGGTATGCCCATGGGACCGGCTACCCTGGCCGATTTAACCGGCATCGACATCAATTACCACGTCGGCAAGACGTTTGAGAAAAGACTGGGGGAACGCTACAAGGTGCATCCCCTTACCGAAGTGGTGTACAAGACCGGCTGTTACGGCCGCAAAACCGGTGCGGGGTATTTTGACTACAGCGCTGACCAACCGGTTCCCAATCCGAAAGTCGCAGAGGCCATCATGGCATATCTTAAAGAAAAGGGCGTCACTGCAAAAGAGGTTTCAAAAAAGGACGTTGTCGATCTGATGTTGGCCAACGCCATCAACGAGGCCGCTTACATGATGGAAGAGGGCATCTGCGATCGTCCCCAGGACATGGATCTGGCCATGATCTATGGCACGGGATTTCCCCCTTACCGGGGTGGTATCCTGCGCTATGCCGACAAATGGGGCCTCAAAAATGTATATCAAAAACTCGTAGAGTTAGAAAAGCAATACGGGATCCGCTTTAAACCGGCGAGTATGATCAAAGAAATGGCTGAAACAGGGAAGACTTTCTACCGGGGCTAGGAAATTCGAAATCAGAATACCGAAATTTGCAATGGTTCGACCAGCTCACCACCCTGAGCTAAGTCGAAGGGCAATACCGGATGACCAAAATTAAAATGTTCAAAACAAACAAATTTTTTAGTGTAACGCTATAATTTGTTTCGGTCATTAGGAAATTTGAATTTCGAATTTACTTCGTGTTTCGTGCTTCGGATTTATAAGTTTGTAAGGGCAATAAAGTTATTTTGGTTTGATGGGCAATTTATATCAAATGAGGAGGTAATACCCATGAAAGAAGTCGTAATTGCAGGTTATTTGAGGACGGCGCAATCCCGATCCAGACCGAACGACCCGGCCAGGGACTGGTTTTGTAAAATGAGATCGGATGAACTACTGGCCAAGTTGCTGCCCGAAGTCATCAAAAGGACCGGCGTTGACCCCAATGAGATCGATGATTTCCTTGTAGGGTGTGCCACGGGGGTCAGCGAGCAATGGGCCTACGGTGGGCGAAATCCCCTATTCCTGGCCAACTTACCCATGACGATACCTGCTAAATTTGTCGACCAGCAGTGCGGCTCGGCCATGGCCGGCATTCACATCGGCTTTATGGAAATCGCTCAGGAATTCGCGGATATCGTTCTGGTGGGCGGTATGGAGCATATGACGCGGGTGCCCATGGGCGGCCAATTGGTTGACAGGGGTATCATTTCTCCAAATATGACGCTTTTTTTGGATCCCTCATATCAGCATTGGGATATGATGACCACCATGAATATGGGGCTCACGGCCGAAAAGCTATTCTCCCAGACGGATTTTAGCAAAGAAGACATTGACGGCTGGGGTGCACGATCTCATCAGCTGGCAACCAAAGCCCGGTCCGAGGGGTTTTTTGTCGACGAGATCCTGCCGATTGAAGCCGAGCAAGCCGACGGAACGGTCATGACCGTTGATACGGATCAGGCCGTTCGAGATGATGCCACCGTTGAAGGAATGGCCGAGCTGAAACCGGCCTTTAAACAAGACGGCGTGATAACGGCCGGCAATTCATCACCGCTTAATGCCGGAGCGACTTCTATGCTATTGATGTCCAAAACGACCGCCAAAGAGAAAGGCATCAGGCCTCTGGCCACCATTCGTTCCATCGGTTTTGCCGGTGTGGATCCGACCATCATGGGATCCGGTCCTGTGCCGGCCAGCAAAAAAGCGCTGGAAAAGGCCGGTTTAAAAGCCTCCGAAGTCGACTTTTGGGAAATTAACGAAGCTTTTTGCATCGTCGCTTTAAACTGTATTAAAGAACTTGGGCTTGACCCGGATAGGGTTAACGTCAAGGGGGGCGGCACGGCTATCGGTCATCCTCTCGGTGCCACCGGCATCCGCTTAACCGGCACGTTAGCCCGTATCCTCCAGACGAAAGCTGGGCGATACGGTTGCGCCAATGCATGTGTCGGCGGAGGGCAAGGCGTTGCCACGATCATCGAAAGAGAAGATTACGACTGGTAATGTTTTGCAGGACGGAGATGCCGCAGATATGCCCGATGCATTCAAAAGTCATTTTGCTGATGTCAACGGTGTGCGGCTGCATTGCGTGAGCCTGGGTCAGAGAAAACTGATGATGTTCGTCCACGGTTTTCCGGAGTATTGGACCCAATGGGAAAACCAGAGCTGATCAAAAATATTTGGTCGATAACCCGCGGAATTTCGGAAGAGAGGCAATTGACGAATGGCAGCGAAACAATCCAGAGAAAAGGAGAATGGAGTATGTCTGAAAAACTGATGGAATACTTTAATAAACAGCCACGGCTGGGAACCCTCAGCACGGCGGACAAGGACGGCAATGTCAATGTGGCCTATTTCGGCTCCCCGCGGATGGTGGATGAAAAAACGGTTTTCATGGGGCTCGGTAACAATCGCACCTTTGCCAATCTTCAGGAAAACCCCAAGGCTGTCTTTATGATCATGGAACCCGGGAATACCTTGCCGGAATGGAAGGGGGTACGGGTATACCTGAAAATGATTGATTGTCAGACGTCGGGGAAAAAGGTTGATTCAATTAAGGCCGTCATGGCCGAGAAAGCCGGAGAAAATGCTGCCGAAATGATCCATGCAGCTGTAACCTTTGAAGTGGCGGAACTTAGACCACTGGCGGACTTCGGGCAAGGATGGGAACAGTCGATATAGGAAATGGAGAAAATGATATTTTCTTGACCCCATATGGGAGGGTTTGTTAATTACGCGTTTAAAATGATTGGCTGGAGCTTGTTGTTTTCAGGCATAATTTGTAAAAAGTTACAAACGCTTGATAAGGGATGTTTTACAATGAGTGGGTTAGACGATTTATTACCGCTAATAGATAACGGCGGTAAACGATCCCATGTGGAAAGAAGAAGACACGCCGATGTAAATGGCGTACAGGAAAGAAGATCGAACGAAGATCGCAGGAAAATCGCCGACCGCAGGAAAGTACCCAACCAGATGCGGCAAGATGGCCCGGAGCGCAGAATTATATTTAAAAAAACGATTTCTATTTAGGTTATGGATGCCAGCTCCCGGGTAGAATGCCGATCGGCCGCTGCTGCACTGCAGCGAGAATTTTCCAAATCCAATCTTCCTCAGTACTGCCAGCAGATATTCCAGCACCTGTCATACCGATTTTATTCTTGACATACATTGGTCCGCTAAATTATTTTGTATACGAAAGGGATTGGATGAAGAATTACGAAGACTGTATCGTATTCCTCTTGGCCAAAGCTTATCAGAAGGCCCATGGGAGCCTCAAGAAGCTTTTGACGCCTTATGGTCTGACGCCTATTCAGCATTTGATACTGGCAGCTTTATGGGAAGAAGATAGTCAATCCGCCCGTGATATCGGAAAAAAACTGGTCCTTGACGCCGCAACTCTGTCCGGTGTCCTCGACCGATTAGCCGCCGGGGGTTGGATCGTCAAGGAGGCGGATCCAAATGATAAAAGGGTTCTCAGAATTCACCTCACCCAAAAGGGGCGGGATCACAGATCCGGACTTATCCAAGAAAGGGATCAGGCAAATCAGGAACTGCTGGCTGGTTTGACGGTGGAAGAGAGGATTTTGTTAAAACGACTGCTCAGAGATATCAAGGCCTAATTTATTCATGTTTATATTTTGTATACGAATGAAAAAGGAGGGACAATGGCCGAATGGCACAAAACCGGATGCGTGATGTGCGCCCAAAATTGCGGTCTGGAGGTATTGGTAGAAGACAATCGAATGGTCAAGGTGCGGCCGGACAAAGACAATGCTCGCAGTGAGGGATATGTTTGCCGCAAAGGGCTGAGCGTGGCCTACCATCAGCATCACAAGCAACGCTTGACGCATCCGCTCAAAAGGATGGGAGACAGTTTTAAAAAGATTTCGTGGGGTCAGGCAATCGACGAGATCGCTGATAAGCTCAAATCTATCCTGGACAAACACGGTCCGAAATCACTGGCCTACATGGGGGGCGGCGGGCAGGGCTGTCATTTTGAAGCCGCTTTCGGCGTACGCCTGCTTCGGGGACTGGGTTCCCATTACCACTACAATGCGCTCGGGCAAGAGCTTACCGGCTCATACTGGGTATGGGGCCGGGCGCTGGGCCGTCAAAACCTGATAGTCGGCTCCGACCATCACCACACGGAGATGCTCCTGGCCGTAGGCTGGAATGGAATGATGAGCCATCAGATGCCTCAGGCCCGCAGATTTCTCACTCGGTTTGCCAAGGATCCGGATAAGCTCCTGGTGGCAATCGATCCGCGACGATCGGAGACTGCCAAAATCGCCGATATCCATTTAGCCATTCGCCCGGGTACCGACGCCTTATTAACCCGGGCCATGATTGCCGTCATCCTCCAGAAAGACTGGCATGACAAAGATTACATTGCCAGACATGTGAGCGGCTTTGATGAAATTGTGCCCTTGTTTGCAAACTTTGAGGCACGCCAGGCAATAGCAGTTTGTGGTTTGGATTATGACCAGGTCCGTGATCTGTGTCAAAAGATGGCCACCCGCAACTGGTCCATGCACTACGACCTGGGTGTCCTCATGAACCGACACAGTACCGCCACCACCTATTTGCAGTTAATTTTGTTGGCAATCTGCGGACGCATTTGTGTTCCGGGCGGCAACGTGGCGCCCGGCAATCTCATGCCGATTGCATCTCATTCCGATGAACGCGACCCTCGAACTTGGCGTACGGTGGCTACGGACTACCCGGCCATTACCGGTGTGTTCCCGCCCAATGTGATGCCGGAAGAAATCCTGAGTGATCACCCTGAACGGTTGCGGGCGGTGATCTGCGGCCAGTCGAACCCTCTGCGCTCTTATGCGGACACGTCTCAATATGAGAAGGCCTTCAAGCATCTGGATCTGCTGGTGACTGCCGAATTGGCCATGACCGAAACGGCCGAGTTGTCCCACTACGTGTTGCCGGCACGCTCGGCATACGAATCCTGGGATGGTACCTTCTTCCCGTGGACGTATCCGGGTATTTTCTTTCAAATGCGCCGTCCCGTTGTTAAACCGGCAGGCGAACCCCTCGAGGTGAGTCAAATTTATGCCCGGTTGGCCGACGGGTTGGGGTTGATTCCCGACATACCGGATTCTCTTTATCAAGCCGCAAAAGGGGATCGAATGAATTACGGAATGGAGCTGATGAATTTTGTTCAGTCCGAGCCAGGAGCGTTGAAAACCATGCCTTTTGTGCTGGCCAAGACCTTGGGACAAGAGCTGGGGTCGGCCAATCTGGCAGCCCTGTGGGGACTGCTCATGACCGCGCCAAAGCAATTCCAGGAAAATGCCGAGCGTGCCGGTTTCACACCCGGCATGACCCTGGGCGAAGACATCTTCCAGGCAGTTCTTGATCACCCGGAAGGCATCTGGATCGGGCGTGTCGACCCGGAAAAAAATATGGAAAGGGTCCGCACCGAGGATGGACGGATTAATGTTTGGATCCCCGAGTTGATGGGCTGGGTCCAAAGCATTGACGCCAATTCTGAAAAAAAAGCACTTGAAATTGATAAGAGATTTCCATTGGTGCTGAGCGCCGGATTGCATATGGACATGAATGCCAATACACTCATGAGAAATCCCGGCTGGAACAAAGATCGACGTGCCTGTACAGCCGCGATGAATCCGCATGATGCCGAGGCGTTGAACCTAAAGGATGGACAGACAGTGAAGGTTACAACAGAGGCAGGAGAAGTTGAAATCGAACTGCAGGTCACCCATACCACCCAACCCGGCTTGGTGGTCATACCGCATGGATTCGGACTGAAATATAATGGCAAGGTTTACGGTGCCAACGTCAACCGACTCACTAAAAACACCCACCGGGACAAGTTAGCCGGCACACCCATTCACCGGTATGTGCCGTGCCGGGTTGAGGCGGCATAAAAGGAGCTTTCTTATGTTAAAAACAGGCATCACCGAGTTGTTCGGAATTGAACGCCCCATTGTCCAGGGCGGCTTGATGTGGGTTGCCAGGGCGGAACTGGCATCAGCCGTGGCCAACGCAGGCGGTATCGGGTTCATGACGGCCCTAACCTTTCCCGACGCAGAGGGATTGCGCACTGAGATCCGAAAATGCCGCGAAATGACAGACCACCCCTTTGGCGTGAACCTTACCTTTCTTCCTACACTTCGACCCATCGACTATCCGTCCTACATCACGGTTTGTATCGAAGAGGGCATAGAATTCATCGAAACCGCGGGAAGAAACCCCGAACCTTATATGGAGCAGATAAAATCGGCCGGTATCAAAGTTGTTCATAAATGCACGTCGGTTCGGCATGCCGTCAAGGCTGAAAAAATTGGCTGTGATGTGGTCAGTATCGATGGATTCGAGGCCGCAGGCCATCCGGGTGAAGACGATGTTACAACGCTGATTCTTGTTCCGCTTACGCGGGATGCGATCCGGCTTCCCATCATCGCGTCCGGAGGCTTTGCCGACGGCCGCGGTCTTATTGCTGCACTGGGTCTGGGTGCCGATGCCATGAATATGGGTACGCGCTTTGTGGCGACCCAGGAAGCCCCCGTACACGATAATGTCAAACGGGCTTTTATTGAACATGGTGAGCGCGACACGCGGTTGATTATGCGCACCTTGCGCAATACGGAACGGGTGCTTCACAATAAAACCGTTGACAAGGTGCTTGAAATCGAAAGCAAGGGGCATACCAAAATCGAGGATCTTATTCCCTATGTCTCCGGATTAGTGGGCAAGGAAATGTTGGATGACGGAAATATGGAAAGGGGTGTGCTGGCTTCCGGACAGAGTGTGGGACTGATTAGCGATATTCCTACTTGTCGGGAGTTGCTGGATCGCATCATGGCCGAAGCCGAGGAAATTATCAATGAGAAGTTTGCCCAGGCCGTGACCGGAGCGGCGATCAAATAAGGCTTTCTTTTTTATCACAGGCACCGTCGCGCCGGAGGTAAAACTAATGACACAATCAAGAATTTCAGCTGAAGATTTATACCAGCGCCAAAAAATTCAAGTGCTTGATTCGCAGATGGCATATGTCGATACGGGTGCGGGGGACCCGATTGTTTTTTTACATGGAAACCCGACATCATCGTATCTTTGGCGCAATGTTATGCCCCATCTCGAGAAAATAGGCCGATGTCTGGCCCCGGATTTAATCGGCATGGGCCGATCGGATCGAGCACCGGGAGGTTCCTACAGATTTTTGGATCATTCCCGTTATCTTGATGCCTGGTTTGATGCTTTGCGACTGAGGGAAAACATGACTCTGGTGATTCACGATTGGGGATCGGCTTTGGGTTTTTACCGGGCTCAGCGTTACCCTGGGCGAATCAAAGCGATTGTGTACATGGAGGCTATTGTCCAACCGATTACCTGGGATATGTGGCCTGAATCGGCCAAAGCTATCTTCCAGGCTTTGCGATCACCGGCAGGGGAAAAGATGGTACTTGAAAAAAATGTGTTTGTGGAGAGCATTTTACCGGCCAGTGTACTTCGTGGTTTAACCGAGGAGGAAATGACGGTATACCGCCGCCCCTATTTAGAAGAAGGAGAGTCTCGTCGTCCCACGTTGACCTGGCCCCGTGAAATTCCCATTGACGGTCAGCCTGCCGATGTGCATGAAATTGTGGCCGGTTACTCAGAATGGTTGGTCGGATCGGATATACCCAAACTGTTTATCAATGCCGATCCCGGTGCTATTCTCATCGGAAAGCAGCGTGAGTTCTGCCGCTCCTGGCCCAACCAGAAGGAAATCACGGTAAAGGGCAGTCACTTTGTCATGGAAGATTCACCGGTTGAAATCGGTGCAGGGATTGCCGCCTTTTTGACGAATCTCGGTGGAAATTAGAAAAGCGAAAATCCGGTAACACATAAAGGAGCAACAAATGAGTGGAGATATCTACCAGCAAATGACCGACAAAATATTATTGAGCGGTTCGAAAATCATACCCGAGCTTTTTAAAATGATTGCGGATGGGGGCGAAGCAGAGCTTCTGATGACCATGCCGGGAACCCCGCAACAGCTGTCCGAAAAGGTCGGCAAGTCCCAGGAAGAAGTCGAGAACATGTGCCAAGAGCTGTATCACAAGGGTCTGGCCTTCAAGTCTTTTAAAACCGGTACCCTGGGTTATAAAATGTGCCGCGACATTGTTCAGTTTCATGATGCTACCATCCTCTGGCCTGAAGCACCTGAGGCTTACCACGATTTGTGGCAGAAATTCATGGAGGAAGAATGGCCGCATTTCGCTCGCTTGATCGAACAGGTATTACCTAAACCATTCACACGCGTTATACCGGTTGAAAAATCCATTGATGTCGGAAAGCAGCAAATCCTTGACGCCGACAGCGTAAACAAGATCATCGAATCCGCCGAGGCGCTGGCGGTGACCCGATGCACCTGCCGGGTGATTGCCCATAAGTGTGACAAGCCTCTGGAAGTATGCCTTCAGGTCAATAACGCCGCCAGGTATACCCTTGACCGTGGAACCGGACGAGAAGTCACCAAAAGTGAAGCGCTGGAAATATTAAGAGGTTGTGAAGAAAAAGGACTGGTTCACATGACCATGAACAAGGCCCGCGTCGGCCATTTTATCTGTAACTGCTGCGATTGTTGTTGCCAGACGCTACCGATGATCATATCCGAAGGATTGAAAATCTGCGATCCGAGCCGCTATCAGGCCGTGATCGATGCTGATTTATGCAGTTTTTGTGGAACCTGCCAAGAACGTTGCTACTTCAATGCCATCGAGGAGACGGAAACCCAAAGCGGTAAAGAAGCAATGAATGTATTGGCAGATAAATGCATGGGTTGCGGACTGTGCCATGTTACCTGTCCCGAAGAAGCCATAAACATGAAGGAGGTAAGACCGGCTGATTTTATACCCGCCTGAGATTTTTGCTTTTAGTATCTTGTCATAAATAAATGCTCTGATTCTTGAACCGCGATAGTGAGCGCATTCCCCGTCCGCCAAAGAACTATGGCGGACTGCGGGGTTAGCGAGCGAACCAGAAAATAGATAGAATTCCTCTCGGTGAAGATTCCCTGCAGCTTGCTGCAGGGTACGCTTCAATTCTTGCCACACAAATCCCACCGAGGCCGGATTGCAAGTACACCGCTGAAGGCCCTGAAATGCTTTCGCACCCGGCAAAAATTGAAGCTCCAAGCCCTTAGGGCGGGGAGCTTCACTTTAGAACATATTTAATAATTCGAGAGCGAGTTTTCCTTGTGACCGCATTTTGCGCCTCGAGATACCTTGCGTGGGCGATGGCCTCTCCGGTGGCGAACCACTTCTGGGCCACCGGAAAATTTTCCCAGGAATCACATTCGATGTCCCATGCCATCTCCGAAGCAAGCTGATAGGCGGTCTTGGGGCCCTTTGCCAGTATTTGGCGGACTTCATTGACCCTAATATCGTGATGTGATCTCAATTCTTCAATTCTCTCCCTGTAATTTTGAAAAATACGCCGGTGCCCCGGTAGAACAAGATCCACTTCGAGATCAAATACCTTGTCGAGACTTGCAAGATATTGCTTTAAAGGATTGGTTTTATCCGACCAGCACTGAATATTGGGCGTGATGTCATTTAAGATATGATCGCCGGCAACCAGGATTTTCCGATCGGGTTCATACAGGCAAATATGGCCGGGGGTGTGTCCGGGTGTCCAGATGCAGCGAAATTGGTAGTGGGCGGCATCTATCACATCGCCATCGGATAATATGTTCAGCCCAGGGATCCAATCCGAGGCGAACTTATGGCCGGGATGGTTTTGCAGCGCCGCACGAAGCTGATCCTCCGGAAAGCCGTTTTGCCCGGCATATGTTATCATGGGCTCCCAACCTTGCCAACTCTCGATTAACTCGGCTTCCGGCCGATTGAAATATATGCGGCTGTTGTCGGTAATCAGCTTGGCAACCAGGCCAAAATGATCGGCATGCAAATGGGTGATGAAAAAGTCGGTGTTTGTCAGATCGACACCAAGCTCTTGTAAGCCCTCTTGCATTGCATGCAGGCACTCTTTACGATTCAGGCCCGTATCGATGATCAAATTTCTTTTCGCGCCGCGTATGACATACGAGTTGAGGTATTTTAAGGGACTTTGCGGCAACGGGATTTTGATTCGAAACAAATCGGGGACAATCTCTTCAATCATGAAATCAATCCTTATTTAATCGAGCATTTCCTGCTTGAGCCGGTCGAGCGTTTTTTGTTCTACGCCGGCCATATTTTTCAAATAGTCCACCGCCGATCCGTATTCAGTCCTTACATGGTCGAGGACTGCGATAATAGCCGCCCGGGGTGCCGTGAGATAAGGCATAAGTTTTTGTTTATCAACGCCGAACGAGCTAAAATATTCGTATATTTTCGGTAAAATGTCGGCCAGAAATTTATTGGAAAGACCGTGATCATAAATCACGGTCTTTTCAGATACGCCTAAAGCCAGCAGGATCAGAGCCGCGCAGACTCCGGCCCTGTCTTTTCCTCCGGTGCAGTGGAACACCAACGGATAGCTGTCGGGGGATACGATGCGCTCGAAAAACTCTCCCCAAACATGGGGATAATTGTCAATATTGTTTCTGTAACCTTCAATCATATATTCTTCGGTCAACCATGAGGTATCCCCCTTTTTAATCTTTTCCATTGCCGCCACGGTGTCCATATTGCCACTGACGATAGAAAAATTTAAATAGTCTATAGAGCCGTCCCCCGGTAATGCGTCCGGCGACTTTTGCACTTCAGCCGGCGCCCGAAGATCGCAGACCAG
This sequence comes from Desulfobacterales bacterium, assembly GCA_050053515.1. Lineage (GTDB taxonomy): Bacteria > Desulfobacterota > Desulfobacteria > Desulfobacterales. The sequence goes on from JASFTQ010000008.1 coordinate 25,676, forward strand.
TTTGAGGCCGATATTTTTTAATGTCCTCTGATCGTTTTTTGTGATACGGGCCAGGGTGTCCGATCGGTAGATGCGATTCCACTTGATCCGGTATCCATCCGTGGTCGGGTAGCCCCCCAAATCCCGAAAATTATGGGCGCCTTCAAGTACAATGCGCCGTTCTGCCGTAACGATCGGATCACTTCCATCAACCGTTACGGCGAAATAATAGCGCACATCCGGGTCCAGACCGTGCAGCACAATCCCGGATGGGTTCGAGGTGTGTACAAGGGGCTTATGGAGATCTATACTATCGGGCGAATCGCCCGCGCAAATGGAAACACTCAAATTATTGGCATGAGATTTCCAGGTGATTTTGAAATTTCCCTGTGCGGTTCTTTTAACCCTAATGTCCGTTAAATTCTCCATGATTCGTCTGCGGTGGTTTCGTAAAAAGTTACGCTGGATACCGGATAAACCCTAATCTTTTGTTCACCGGTTGTTTTGAAAATGATATCATTAAAAACTCCGAAATGAAATACCTGCCATTTTAATAAAAAAGACGATTTTGAAAAATTCCTTTACGAATCTTTACAGAGATTGATAGATAAATGGGAACACGCAATAAGTAAAACTCCCAGGCAGCGAGTCGCCGACGCGACAACGCCGCTATGGCGACGGCTCGCCGCGGGGCATCTGACATATTTTGGTAAAACTTCGTTTTATGCAGAAAGGAGATTAGACCATGGGACGGAATTATGATTTTAGCGGCAGGGTAGCCATAGTGACCGGCGGGGGAAAAGGAATCGGCCGGGCCATCGCCTTAGCTCTTGCAGAATGCGGTGTCAAGCTGATCTTGTGCTCCCGCACCCGGGAGGACCTCGATACGGTGGCCGGTGAAATCAAACAAAATGGTGGTGAAGCCGCAGCGGTGGTGACCGACTTGATGTTCAGCGATCAAATAAATAACCTGGTGGATGCCGCGGTGAATGCTTATGGCCGCGTGGATATTTTGGTCAATAATGCCGCCAGAAGTTTTATGGTGCCGCTGATGGATCTCAGAGAAGATGGCTGGGACAAGATTTTTAATACAAATTGCAAGGCAGTGTTTCTACTGAGCAGGGCTGTGGCCAAAATTATGGGTGAAAAGGGTGGGGGGCGAATTATTAACATTACGACGGTGGGAGCAGTGCGCGGCGGTGCCGGGATGGCTGTTTACCACGCCAGCAAGGCGGCACTTTCCATGTTGACCAAATGCATGGCAGTGGAGTGGGCCCCCCTGAAAATCAATGTGAATGCCGTCGGTCCCGGACTAACCCGAACAGCCTTCAGCCAGCCGATTTGGAGCAACCCGGAAGTGGAACAATTGTTGGCCTCCAGGATTCCCAAGGGACGCATTGCCGAACCGGAGGATATCGTTGGCGCCGTGCTTTTTCTGTGCTCTGAAGGCGCCAGCTTCATTACCGGTGAATCGATTTATGTGGATGGCGGGAGCCTGGCAAACTATTGATAGGAGTCTAAAACATGTTCGAACCTTTTCATGAAGTCGTGACAAACGTCGCTGACACCGTGCTGAAGCACGAGAAAAAAACCGGCAGACCAATAATCGGGGTAATGCCGGCCTATTTTCCCATGGAATTGATTCATGCGGCCGGGGGATATCCGGTTCAGCTGTGGGGCAACCGATTGCCAATAGAAAAATCGGATGCCTATCTGCAGGCTTACTGTTGCTCGGTGGCCAGATCGGTGCTGGAGCTGGAACTTATCGGCGGTGCCAAAATGGTAAAAGCATATGCTTGCACCTCTCTGTGCGACACGTTGATTAATTTGAGGGAAATCTACCGCAGATTGTTTCCCAAGCCGACGCTGGAACTATCCATCCCTATTACGGGCACCCCAGCGGCCCGCAAATCTTATCTTGCTAGTGTTGTCCAAGGTGTAACCAGGGGCCTCGAAGCGGTCACCGGACGAAAAATAACTTCGGAATCGTTGGCAGCTGCAGCGCATCTCCATGGCCGTGCCAGAGCCTTGCAGCGTGATTTGTACAAAATTCGGCTTGCAAAGCCGGGCCTGGTTAAGAACTATGATTTTTATACAACCATTAAAGCCGGGTTCTTTTTGCCGGCGGATGTATATCATGCCATGCTCGAGAAATTATTGCAGAAACTGGAAAAACAACCGGCACCCGGCGGCAAGCGGCCCAAGCTCCTTCTCTCCGGCATGGTATTCGATCCCATCGAGGTTTACAAAATATTTGATGAATCGGGAGTAGATATCGTTGATGATGATTTTGCCAATGGTTGGCGGTCTGTCTCCAAAGAAAATCTGCGAGTCGACAACCTGCTGGAGGGAATCACGAAGTTTCTCTTTAATCCGGCGCCATGCTGCTGCATCTACAATCCGGACAATGACCGCCACGCTTATCTCGTGAACAAAGTCAAGCAATCCGGCGCTGAAGGGGTGCTGTTCTGGTTTATTAAATTCTGTGAACCGGATGCTTTTGATAGACCCCAGATAATGAAGCGACTCAAAGATGAAGGCATTCCGGCCGGATTTATCGATATTGAACTGTCTATGACGAATTTTGATGCCGTCAAAACAAGGATCAACGCCTTTTGTGAAATCCTGGAGGGATAAAGATATGACGGAATTCAAATCGTACAAGAAGATGAAAGAGCTTCTCACCAACTATTATATCGAGGCTAAAACGACCAAGGAAAAACCGATAGCCTGGGTAACCAGCGGTGCTCCTGTGGAATTTCTCTATGCCATGGCTGTGCTGCCGGTTTATCCTGAGAACTACGCCGCGATGTGTGCGGCCAGTCATCAATCGGTTGAACTCATGGAAGCGGCCGAGGCCGAAGGCTATTGCCAGGACATCTGTGCTTATGCCCGCACCGATTTCGGTGCCGATATCACCCAGGGCGGGCCGGCTGCAGGACTGCCGCCGCCGAACTTTCTCCTTTGCTCCACCAATATCTGTAAAACCGTCATCAAATGGTATGAGGTAGTGGCCCGCAAATACGACGTGCCCCTATTTGTCGTCGATACCCCCTTCCTGCACGATGGTTTGACCCGGGAGCTGATTCATTACACGGTGTCACAGTTCAAAGATCTGGAAAACTTTCTGGCGGATTTCACCGGCCGATCATTTGATCATGAACGGCTGAATGAAGTTTTGCTCCTGAGCCGTAAAGCCGCCGGTTTGTGGAAGAAGATGCTCTATCTGGGCAAAACCGTCCCATCTCCCTTCAACAGCTTGGATACGTTTATCCATCTGGGTCCTATTGTTACCTTACGCGGCACTCAAGAATGTGTGGATTATTATAAAATACTTTACGAAGAGGTGGCTGAACGAGCAAAGAAAAAAATTGGATCAATACCTGACGAACGATACCGTCTCTTGTGGGACAATTTGCCGATCTGGTTTAAAATGCGCCATCTTGAAAAGTTTTTCGAAGAAAGAAAATGTACCCTGGTCGCAACAACCTATGCCAACAGCTGGGGCGGGTTGAGTGATTTCAACGATACGCCGGAGGATATCTACGAGGCTATCGCCAGATCTTACCTGAAGGTTTATATAAACCTGGGATTCGAGGAGCGTATCCGGTATCTGTCTGAATTGATCGATGAGTTTTCGCTGACCGGTTTTATTATGCACTCCAATCGCTCCTGCAAACCTTATTCCGTGGGTATGTATCGGCTACGGGAAGAAGTGAGCCGTTTGACCGGCAAACCGGGGGTCGTGATCGAGGCGGATCAAAATGACCCGAGGGTTTATTCCGACGCCCAGGTGGAAACGCGGCTGGAGGCGTTTATAGAGTCTATGGAAAGCATTCCCTGAATCTTGCATGAAAATTGATGAGAATATTTTAATAAAAGGAAAAAGCGGTTTGATACCATATCATGCTATTACCCATTTTACCCAAGGAGTATAGCGGATGGTGATCTTTTTTTTCTCATCAATTTTCACCCCAAGGGCGAGCCGGAGGCTTCCATCTGCTTCGTTATTAAAGGCTCGCAATACTATAGTATGGCTTCGCCTTTAAATGCCTCGCATATGAAAGCCTCCGACTCGTGCAAGATCCAGGGATTAATTGAAAATTATTCAACAGAGTCTTTGGAAAGCATTCCCTGAGTCTTGCATGAAAATGGAACGGGATTAGACGTGGCCATAGAAATCCCGGTGCACCACAACGGAATAGGCATAATCATGCAGGGTGCTGTAGCTGAAGACGGGAATGTCTATTGCCTGTTGTAACCGGCGGGCAAAAGGTGGAAAACCGGTGCATTCCAGAACCATGGCTCCCATATTGGGGTTTTGCTCGAAGAAATTCACCCCATGGCTGACGAACTCCCCGGCGGCCTTGTCATAGTAGGCCTCGGGACGCTCCGGACGCTTGCCTTCGATCCAGAGGTTGATGAACTCACGGCAGACGTCGTTGTCACAGGCGCCTTCGATAACATAGTTGCTGCCCAGCTGAACACCTACCGCTGTCAAATGCTCATCTCTGACGGCGCTTTTCGTCCCCACATATATCCCCACAACCTTGTCGGCTCCGATGACCTGCTGGGCCCAGGGTATCTGCAACAGACTGGACATAAAGACCGGTACATCCACACTGGCGGCTATCTCCCGTTGAAAGTAGGAAAAATAGCCGCACTCGGCCGACACGGCCCTGCAGCCCATCTCCTCCAGTTTTTTTGCAGCCCTTTTGATCGGCTCCAGGCATACAGACTTGTCTTCCTTGAACACCAGGGCTTCGATATCCACGCCTTCTGCGATTTCGTATTGAATCGGGTAGGGATAAGTGCTGGCATTTCTGACATCGCCTGGAAAACCTGGATAGACGTCATCCAGGATGATAATACCCAAACCCATACCATAGCAGCGGTGGTTTTTCCTGGTTCTGATGTGATTGATGCCGAAATCACGATTGATGTACTTCATTGGCACCTCCCAATAAATTAAGGCCCAAATCATAGGCCTTCAGGTTTGCCTCGACCTTGCCCCCCGGTACGGTTTCAGATATGATCGACTCGAAATCAGAACGCTCCATGGGCAAATCTCCCCGGACCGCAAGGGCTCCGATCATTATGATATTTCCCAAGATAGGTTCCCCCAGTTTCATGGCGGTGTCGGTAGCGTCGATGAACCAGGCCGCTTCGGTGAGTTCCTCTATCCAGTTGCACAGTTGTTCGAAAGAAGGATATTTCTGATCGCCCGCTATAACGCCAATCGGGTGAATTGGGCGCCTGTTGCAGATCACTCTGGTCTCCGGGCCGCCATACTTCATTAGGACGCGGAGTGTTTCAATCGGCTCCAGGGCTAGTATCATATGGGCTTTTCCGCCGGGTATTTGAGGTGACCAGAAGGATTCCGTAGATATCCGCAGATGACTCATGACCGAACCGCCACGCTGGCTGGCCCCAAAAGTCTCTCCGATGGTCACGTTGAGCCCCTTGCGACTCATCATGTTGCCGAGCACCCGGGAAGCCATGACGTTGCCCTGGCCACCCACACCGGTAATCACTAAATTATAAGGATCCTGGGACAGCAACCCGGCCTTCATTTTCAGGCCACCTCCTTTCTTACGATGGCTCCCGAGGGACATATGGATGCGCACAGACCGCAACCGGTGCAAATCACCTCATCAATTTTGGCCACCGTTTCCTGCGTATCCCAAATGAGCCCCGGACACCTGAATATCCGTGTGCACAGCCGATTACAACCGCAGTTTTCGCCCAAACAAATTGTTTTATCCAACGCCACGTCATACATTTTCTTTGTTTTTTTCTCAGGGCTCAGGGCACAGACCTGTCTCAAGACAAGTACCCTGACACCCTCTTCGCTTTCGATCAAATTCAAAAGGGTCTCCCGGCTTTTTTCGAGGTCAAATGGATCGCAGACTGTAACCCTGGCCCCGAGAGACGCGCAAATGCCGGCAATGTCCAAAGCGGGCGCTTCATCCCCGCAGGCATCGACCGGCAGGCCGGGATGCGGCTGAAACCCGGTCATGGCCGTTCCGCTATTGTCCAACACTATAAGGGTGATATTGGATTGATGGTGAACCGCATTGACCAAGGCCGGTAAGACGGCGTGGAAAAAGGTGGAATCCCCCACAGTGGCCAGGATCGGTTGGTCCATACCGAACGGTTCCAGTTTCCCAAAGCCACTTGCAAGCCCGACACCGCTTCCCATGGAATGAAGTGTCTTCAAGGTACTGAAGCCGGTCGGAAGGACCGCCAAAGAATAGCATCCGATATCGCCACATACAAATCCATCCCGACCGTCCATCTGCAGGGCATTGTGAATGACCCAAAACGAAGCACGGTGCGGGCAGCCGGCGCAAAAGGTCATATCGCGCACGGGAGCTCCCAAAAAAGCCAGCTCCTGAGACCGTTTGGTGTAGAACTTGGGAACGGTTTCGTATTCAACCTGCATGATTTTAGAAAGGGCGGCCACCACCAGGTCCGTATTCATTTCATTTGTGCTGGGGATGAAACCCTCGCGTTTTCCGAAAAACGTTTTCGAGCCAATTCTGGATGCCAGTTCCGCGGCATGGATTTTTACGTTTTCTTCGAGAAAGGCAATGACCTCTTCGACAATCAAAATCTTTTCGGTGCCTTCCAGATATTTTTCCATCAGCCGGGGAGGAAGAGGCCAGGTGGTGCCCAATTTCAACAACCCGACGCGATCCTCAAGCTCCATCAACCGGATAGCTTCCTTGCTGTAAAGATGGCAAGCGCTGCTGGTTATCAACAAAAGCTCGGGTAATGGGGGACCGCTGTAGACGTTGAAAGCAGACTCTTCAAATCGGGCGATGACCTGTTTTAATTTTTCCTGTTGCTGCTGGTGCCTGTAAGGGGCCGGCAGGCTGGCCATAGGTCCTTCCACCGGATCCAAAATAAACCCCTTATGTTTAAAAAACGCCTTTCTCTCTACCAGCGGCAATTCGCCCAAAACCACGTTGCCACTGGCATGGGACAGCCGGGTAACACTGCGAACCATGACAACAAGACGTGTCTCTTCGGAAAGCTCAAAAGCCATCTTGATCATGTCTTTGGCCTCCTGAAAATCGCCGGGCTCCAATAACGGTAACTCCAACATTCTAGCGAAGTGCCGTGATTCACCTTCATTGGCGCTGGAAAGTGCACCGGGATCATCGCAATGGACCAGCACCATACCCCCCCTGATCCCTGTCAAGGCCAAATGCAGCAGAAAATCCGATCCCACGTTGACGCCGTTTTGTTTCATGACACACAACGATCTCAAGCCCGCAAACGAAGCAGCGGCCGCAACTTCCATGGCCACCTTTTCATTTACCGACCATTCCACATAAAGATTTCTTTGTTTGGACACCCCTGCCAGGGTTTCGATAATTTCAGACGAGGGCGTTCCCGGATATCCCGTGGCCACGCTTACACCGGCCTCCAGGGCACCACGGGCAATGGCTTCGTTTCCCATCAACAAAAACGTTTCATTTATTCGGCCATTTAATATGTGCGACATACTGCCTCCACATCTTCAGTCAGAATTTTGTTGACGACATCTTCTGGTATTCTTAAAGCAGCGCGTTTAGCATCTTCGCGGGTGTTCAGCAGGTGTTCTTCTTTTGCCTGTGCCAAAGCCCGTTTTTTCTTGCCGGCTGCCGCAAGACACAAATGCTGAAGATTCTCCGCCGGCATACCTTCCGTGACAAGAAAACCGGCTTTACGTGCGGTGTTCACCAGGTCGGCGCCTTTTTCCGTTCTAATGATCACGGTGTTCCAGTCGGATTTTCCTTCAAGGACGCCCACGGATACATCGGCCCATTCGGAGGTCATATCCGGACAAATGCTGCAGGCTTTGGGAATCAACGGTCGGATCCGATCCAGCGGAATTTCAACCTTGGTTTTACCGGTATCGATGATCATAATCTCCGAAGGCGGCGGCGGCAGATCCATGCCCACAATGCATGCGCTGTCGACACACTCGGACAGCAGGGGGATAAGCCCCCGGGTGTCGATGGCCCAGGTGCAGAATAGCCCGACCACAAGTTCGATCGGATCTTGAAAGCTCTCTGTGTTCAGGGGATCGCTGCGCATCTGAGCTACAGACATGACCTGGCAAGGAGTGCCCACCACACCGATGCGGCTGTAACCATCTTTGACTCCCTGATTGAGAGCCTCAAGGGTCGGGGAAGCCATGAATTTTGATCCCGCGCATTTGGCAACATCCTCGGGCTGGGTGACCAATTTGGGAACCGGGATCAGTTCTTCCCTGGCGGTCAAAACAGCGGAATCGATCCTTGATTCTTCCAAGGCAAACGTCATCAGGGCCGAAACCGTGCCACCGGCCTGATAGGCGCCCCCCGTCGTTTTCCGGCCGGAGCGGGCAGTCAATATTTCCTGATAGTTTCCTAGAGGGCTTCCATCATAGGGTTTGTTGCAGAAACTTAATGTTAATTCATCCAGGTTTACCTCCACCTTGGGACAATAGGCGTTGCAGCGTCCCGCATCCAGGGTGCAGGGAAAAAGCATGGTCGTTTTACCCCGGTAATTTTTAATATAGGGGCACAGGTTGACACACCCGCCGCATCCGATACAAAGATCTTTGCCGAAAACATCCTCCAGCAGTTCCTTGGGACCATAGATTCGCATGAAGGGTACCTCCAATGTCATATCGATACCGGCGGGCGTCGGTCGGCCCAAGGGCGGGCTGCTTCGAGCTGCGCGGCCAGACGAAAAAGGGTGGCTTCATCACCGAAGCGGCCCATGAAGTGGGTGCCGATGGGCAGCCCTTCGGCATTCCAGAAAAGCGGCACCGACATTGCCGGCTGGCCGGTAATATTACAGATGGGTGTAAACGGGACAAATTGTGCCGAGCGCAGAAAACCCCTTAAAGGGTCATCGGCGGGGGAATCAAATGTCCCCAGAGGAACCGGCGGCTCAGCCAGGGTCGGTGTCAGCCACACATCGTAATCATGCAAAAAATTAGCCACCTGTCGACTCACACTCTGGAGCATGGTCAGCGCCTGTAAATAATCCGCTGCGGTATACCGGCGTCCCATTTCAGACAAGGCCCAGGTGAGCGGTTCCACCTGGTGCCGGGCTGCATTCATCAAGCTAAGTGTCGAGGCTGTTCCCGACGACCAGATCACGGTAAATGAGTGTGCGATTAATTCACCGTTGAGTGCCGGTGTGGCCTCCACGACTTCATGACCCAGATCTGCGC
>JASFTQ010000009.1:0-33950 GCA_050053515.1 Desulfobacterales bacterium
GATACCTTCAGAGGCGCCCTATGAAGGGGAGCCCATGGATGAAATTTTTGCCGACTTTAAAGATATTATCTTGCCCGGGATTACCCACTGGCAACATCCCAATTGGTATGCATATTTCCCGGCGAACAACAGCCCACCTTCGGTTCTGGCTGAAATGCTGACCGCCGGATTGGGTGCCCAATGTATGATTTGGCAGACCTCTCCGGCAGCTGCTGAATTGGAGGAAGTTGTGCTGGAGTGGCTTCGCAAAATGCTCGGTCTGCCGGATGGCATGAACGGTTGCATTCAAGACACTGCATCAACGGCAACTCTGGTCGCCTTGTTGACCGCCAGGGAAAAGGCCACCAATTATCAAGCCAATCTCCAGGGGCTGAAGAAACCTTTGATGGTTTACGCTTCCGCAGAAACGCATTCGAGTATTGAAAAGGCTGTCAAAATAGCCGGCTATGGCAGAGAATCACTGCGCTATATTGCCACCGATGACGAATTCGCAATGGTTCCGGCCCTGCTTGAAGAAACCATTATGAAGGATATAGAAAATGGGCTGACGCCGGCCTGCGTGGTCGCCACCTTAGGAACAACCTCCTCAACGGCTATTGATCCTTTGGCGGCCATCGGTGAGATCTGTCATCGTCACGGCATCTGGCTGCATGTAGATGCGGCTTTTGCCGGAACTGCCGCCATTCTGCCTGAAATGCAAAACATGTTGAAAGGTGCCGAATACATCGACTCATTTGTCTTCAATCCCCACAAGTGGATGTTGACCAATTTCGATTGTTCAGCGTACTTTGTCAAAAATCCGGGAGACTTGATCCAAACATTCGAAATACATCCAGAATACCTTAAAACCGGCATCGACGCCCAGGTTAAAAATTACCGCGACTGGGGGATTCAACTGGGTAGAAGATTCAGAGCCCTTAAGCTATGGTTTGTGATACGCTCCTACGGCATAAAAGGCCTGCAGCAGATGGTCAAAGAACATCTGCGCTTGGCTCAATTGTTTAAAAACTGGGTGATAGATCACGACCATTTTGAAGTTATGGCTCCGGTGAAACTAAGCCTGGTTTGTTTCCGTCTCAATGACGGACGCTCCGAGGAAGCGTTGAACGCTTTAAATGAGCGGTTGTTGGAAAGCATCAACCGGACCGGAAAAGTATTTCTAACGCACACCAGTTTGAAAGGCAAGTATGTTCTGCGGATGGTGATCGGTCAAAGAACAACTGAAGAACGCCATGTCAGAAATGCATGGAATATTATCACGGATAAAGCTGAAAAATTATTGAAATCATAAACGGAAGGGGCTGACGATGCGGAAATTATGGATCACCTGTTTTATTTTTTTACTCCTTTTACCGGCGCTGGAAAGCACCGTTGCGGCTGATTTGAAGGAGGGTTTCTCCGGAATAAAATGGGGTACGGACATATCCGAGCTCAACAATTTTGAAAAAATTGGAAGCAGCGAGAGGGTCAGTTACTATCTGAATCCGGAAAAGCTTCACACGATACACAACATTGACATTCCGTACGTGGTCTATGCATTTTTTGATGAAAAATTTTTTGCCGTGTTTGCGGTCATAGAAACCTTTGAGGTATACAGCCAGTTGAAGTCTCGGCTTATGAGCCAATTTGGCAATCCGGAAACCACCCTGACGGCGAAACATGAACAAACTATCTATAGGTGGAAACAAAAAGATATAAAAATAAAATTGAAACTCCGCGGTGTGGATGACCAAATGAAACTGGCTTTTTATTATCGCCCGCTTTCCAAAGAAGTTAATGAAAGTCGTGTGGAGGAACTCCCTGACAAGTCCTATCGATTCTTTCCCATAGAAAAGGGCAAGAAATGGGAAAGAATCCCCCTGCTGGAATTTTAAAATCCTATTCGTTGTCGCCAAATTTCAAGCTCTTGAGGACAGCGAATTTAGTGCTCAAAGAGCTTTTCCGGCAGCCGCAATCACCATCGTTCAAATTTGCGCCGCACTTTGAACAGAGGCCTTTGCAGGTTTCAGCACATAGCGGTCGCATCGGTATGGACATCACTGCCTGTTCCTGAAGCGCCTCCTTGAGATCAATTTCTGTGCCGCTAAAAGTGATCAACCCGGCTTCTTCAGCGCTCAGCTCGATGCCCCCGCCATCACTGTTTCTGGCCGTTTCCGGCTGTTCCTGAGCATAGGTAAGGACGAAGTTCGTCACTAAAGGGCTTTCGAAAAGCTCTAAGCAGCGGCTGCAAGTCAACCGTATGCTTGTTTCAAGTCGACCTTCAATTTTGACCATTTCTTTGACGCGTATGGCCCGAACTTTAAATTTGAGGGGGGAATGAAATACACAGTCAGCGGTATGCGTTAGGTCATCCAGGATGGGGAATTTCTCCGGCTTTTCCTCAAACTCGATGGAAAGCCCCTGATCTTTTATGTCATCAACGCAAATGAACACCACAAACTCCTCTAAGCCGGTATCCCCGCCTGGCCTGCCCCGATTTGTCGGGAACTCGCCTGTCCGCTTTCCAAACATCGCGAGGCGGACGGGCACGATCCGGCAGGTGACCGGGCAGTCGGAAAATTAACCCTGTTGAATTCTGCCTTCGGCAGGGCCAATACTTGTCCACATGGACAGTATAATTGATTCAGGGGTCGGGGTGTTTTTTTCACGACCAAATGATCGCCCCGGTGCTTCCAAGGGGCAAAGGGCTATTGCCGCCGAGAAAGGCAAAACACGGCGTCGGTTCATGTGGGAGTGAACGTTTCAAATGGCCGGCAGTAAAATGCAAGGCTGTTGCCGCTGCCAGGCGTGGCAGGCAGCAACCCGGCATCTTGCCGTGAAAAAAATACTTCGACCCCAATTTATTAGCAATGTTTCTTGCCACGGAATTTAATAATATCACAATTAATGCATTAATTTAATTTTCTTTTTCTGATTTTACAACAAAACGTTACAATTGCGCAAACACCGTGCAACATGGAATCAGATCTGCGTGCATTATCGAATTAAGCTAAAACAACTCCATGTAGTCTACGATGGGTTTGGAGCTGAAGCAAATGAACTTAAAAATGATGCGGGGACCAGGGCCCAACCGTACATCGCCGGTTTATGAAATTAGCAAAAAAAAACAATCAAAACTATTTACGAGGCAAGCTGACCCCCTTGTCTTTTGATTAATAAAGTGCGAGTATGTTGAAGTGATGTATCCTGATCAAAGATACTTTCTCGATAGGTCAATTACTTGAGGGGTCGGGGTGTTTTTTTCTTGCCATACAAATCCCGCCGAGGCGGGATTGCAAGGCCGTTGCCGCTGTCAGGCTGGGCAGGCAACAACCCGGCATCTTGCCGTGAAAAAAACACCCCCACCTCTCAATTACTTAAAGGATAAAGCTCCATGAATAACTCAAAGGAGAACCAAAATAATCCCGGAGACGCAAAGGGCACAAATACAGCGCGCCCCCCGGCTGCAGCGGAGGTAAGCCCACCGCCCAATTTTATTCGCGCAATTATCGCGGAAGACTTGAAAACCAATAAATGGGAGGGCAGAGTTCACACCCGGTTTCCACCGGAGCCAAACGGTTATCTGCACATCGGACACGCTAAATCTATTTGCCTGAATTTCGGTATTGCTGCCGAACACAGGGGGGGGCTGTGCAATTTGCGCTTCGATGACACGGATCCGAGCAAGGAGAGCACTGAGTATGTGGAATCGATCAAAGAAGATGTTCGCTGGCTTGGGTTTGATTGGCAAGATCGAGAGTATTATGCCTCGGACTATTTTGAGCAGCTCTACCAATATGCCGTTCAGCTGATTAAAGCCGGTAAGGCCTACGTTGACAGCTTGAGTGCTGAGGAAATCAGGCAATACCGCGGCACTCTGACACAACCGGGTCAAGAAAGCCCATATCGCAAGCGCTCCGTTGAAGAGAACCTGGATTTGTTTGAAGGCATGCGCCAGGGGGTATTCGAAGATGGAGCCCATGTGCTGCGGGCAAAAATAGATGTGGCATCGCCCAATCTCCTGATGCGTGATCCAACCCTGTATCGAATCAAGCACGTTTCGCATTATAGGACCGCTGACAAATGGTGCATCTATCCGATGTATGACTTCACCCATTGTCTTTCGGATTCTATCGAACGCATAACCCATTCGATTTGTACCTTGGAATTTGAAATCAATCGCGAGCTGTACGACTGGGTGCTGGACCAATTGAACGTCTATCATCCCCAGCAGATCGAGTTTGCCCGTCTCAATCTGTCATTTACCGTTTTGAGCAAACGCAAACTTATAGAACTCGTGGAGGGTGGTTATGTCGACGGATGGGATGACCCCAGAATGCCGACTATTTCAGGGCTTCGCAGACGCGGTTACCCTCCGGAATCTATCCGAACCTTTTGCGATCGCATCGGCGTGGCCAAAAGCAACAGCGTCGTAGATCTGGCCTTGCTGGAGTACTGTCTGCGGGAAGATCTCAATAAACACGCTCCGCGAGTGATGGCGGTTTTGCGACCCTTGAAAGTGGTAATAGACAATTACCCTGAAAGCCAGGTGGAAGAACTGGAGGCCGAAAATAATCCCGAAGACCCTGCTATGGGAACCCGCAAAGTCTCCTTTTCAAAGGAGTTATACATCGAAAAAGATGATTTCCGCGAAGATCCCCCTAAAAAATGGTTTCGCCTGGCACCCGGAAGTGAGGTACGGCTGAAACATGCCTATTACATCACTTGTACCAAGGTGGTAAAAGATGCCCAAACGGACGAAATCACCGAGCTTCACTGCACCTATGATCCGAAAACACGCGGGGGGTGGTCCCAGGACGGGCGTAAAGTAAAGGGTACCCTGCATTGGGTCTCGGCGGCCCACGCGGTTGAAGCCGAAGTCCGTCTGTATGATCATCTATTTACCAAACCGAATCCGGACGATGTCGCCGACGGCGAAGATTTTAAATCCCACTTGAATCCGAACTCATTGGAGATCTTGGGTTCCTGTAAACTAGAGCCGAGTCTGGCCGAAGCGGCGCCCGGCAGCCGCTACCAGTTTCTGCGATTGGGTTATTTCTGTGCGGACAACAAGGATTGCTCCCGTGATAAACTCGTTTTCAACCGCACTGTAACCCTGAGAGATACCTGGGCTAAAATAGAAAAATCCCAGCAGCGCAAAAAATAAAATGGGCCAAAGGTAATATAAATACGGGAATCGGAGAGGCGATCCGCGTAATAATCAAGTTAGGAGCTTTGGCCGCAACTGGAATGGTGAACTGCTGGAGTATTGGGCAGGCAGTGAATCTTTAGCGCTATAATGGGGCCTGGGATGGTGTAATATAAGGTTGGACCTGAATTTTGCACGAGTCGGAGGCTTTCATATGCAAGGCATTTAAAGGCGAAGCCATAGTGCACTATTGCGAGCCTTTAATAACGCAGCAGATGGAAGCCTCCGTCTCGCCCGAAGGGTGAAAATTGATGAGAAAAAAGATCATCATCCGATTTCCAACTTGGGTAAGATGGATGGTCATATAATTTTCCATCCAGGAGCTTTGTTCCTTTATTTACAACATTCTCATCAATTTTCATGTCCAATATTCAGGCGAACACAATCCCCACATATCCTACAAAACTGTCGCCGGGGCTTTTATCATAGCTGGTTGCATAGGCAATGGATTCCGCCCGGGTTGCACCGAGATGTTTTGCGCAGGCAATGGCTGTCGCGGCTGCACCGGCGCAACAGGCATTCTGGTTGGCCTTTGCCTCGTCGATTACTGTAGCCGGTTCCATACCCAGCATGGCATCTATGATTCTGCGGTCGTTTGTATTGCGCACCCATTCAACCGCTGAAGACCCGGTGCCCTTGGCAACAAATCCATAATTGTAGCCGTAGTGGGTAAGATCTGTCGATCCGATGACTTTGAGTTTCAAACCAAGCTCGGCCGCAATCTCTGCAACAGCTTCTCCGACCATCAAGGACTCTTTGGCCGGCGGGACACCGATGGTAACTACCTTCACATTTTTAAAAAAATACTTAATAAAAGGAAGCTGCAGCTCTATCGTATTGTCCCGCGAATAATTTTCGGCCGTCTCAAAGGTGAACGAAAATTTTTTAATTAGTTTGCCGGATAGATCATCGGCGATCTTTAGCTCACCGAAGGGGGTTTGCCAGGCACCTTCCTTCATGATAAAACGGGGCGAGTTCTCGTGAAGATGCATCCCGAAAATTACGATCACATCCGGTATGACATCGTCTCTGAGAGATCGGATCACATTGCAGGCAATGCTGCCGGAGAAATACCATCCCGCATGGGGCACAATGCCACCGATAAGATTTTTGCTCGAGGGACTTGGAATATTCCGATCCTCGAGGAATGATAAAATTTCCCGTTCACACTCCTGTGCTCGGCCGGGGTACCAGCTTCCTGCGAAATTGGCTTTTCTTAGACCCATGAATTTCACCTCCCTTTACAATCGAGTTGGCCAGTGTTTACCAAAATTGACAACGGACTCAGCACTTGAAATACCAGCTTCACTATATTGAAGACAACTATAAAAAACAACCGCATACCGCATATGAGATTATAAAATATATTAGAATTTAAAGAACTCACAACGTGCAGGACCCTTGTCTCACCTAAGATCTGTAACCCCAATTGAAGGTAAACAAAATGGAAAAGCCTTGTAAAAACACGAATGACGAATATATATCGAGATATTTGCTGAAAATTATATTGCGGCACCAAGTGAAATTTTGACTTTCTTTTTCCCAATAAGTGATTAGGTTAATTCAGCTCAAAAGATGCGAATCAGAAGGTTTGACATATCAGGAGGTAACAATGTGGGAATATACTGACAAGGTAAAGGATCATTTCCTTAATCCCCGCAACGTCGGTGTAATCGAAGATGCCGACGGTGTTGGTGAAGTCGGCTCTCTGGCGTGCGGAGATGCCTTGAAGCTGACCTTCAAGCTCGACGAAAACAAGCGCATTGCTGATGTAAAATTTCAAACTTTTGGATGTGCCAGTGCCATAGCATCATCTTCGGCTTTGACCGAGATACTCAAAGGGCTCACCCTGAAAGAGGCGGAGAATATTACCAATGATGATATTGCGAATTATCTCGGCGATCTGCCAAAGGAAAAGATGCACTGTTCGGTGATGGGGCGCGAAGCGCTGCAGGAAGCGATTGCAAATTACCGGGGTGAAAAAGAAAAAAAAGCCGAGGGGGAAATAGTCTGCGAGTGTTTTGGCGTCACCGACCGTCAAATCGAGCAGGTCGTTCGAGAAAACAAGCTGACAACCATCGAAGATGTCACCGATTACGTCAAAGCAGGCGGGGGTTGTGGCAACTGCCACGAAAAAATTCAAGAAATCATCGATTCGGTTATGGGTCGAGAGCGCCCGGTCAAAAAAGAGCCTGTCAAACTGACGAATATTCAAAAAATCAAACTGGTTGAAGAAACCCTGGAAAGAGAGATCAAACCGGCATTGAAAAAAGATGGTGGTGACATCGAACTCATCGATGTGGATGGAAATATCGTTTTCGTAAAATTGCGCGGAACTTGCGCCACCTGCGCGGCATCCGATGTTACCCTCAAACATTATGTTGAAAAAAAACTGCAAGAATTGGTTACCCCCGAACTCTTGGTTGAGGAGGCCTGATCATGGATCCCATCTATGTGGACAACAATGCGACGACACGGGTTGCACCGGAGGTGCTCGAAGAAATGCTGCCGTATTTCAGTGATCTGTATGGTAACCCATCCAGTATGCATACGTTTGGTGGAAATGTCGGTTACAAAATAAAGCAGGCCAGGGCCAAGGTTGCGGAAATGATCGGAGCAACACCCGAGGAGATTGTGTTTACCAGTTGCGGCACCGAAAGCGACAATACCGCGATATGGGCGACATTAAGGTCTTATCCGGATAAACGACACGTTATCACCACAAGGGTGGAGCATCCGGCGATAAAAAATTTAGCTGAGCACCTGTCAAAAAGCGGCTATCGTGTGACATTCGTTCCGGTTGACCGCCAGGGCAAACTTGATTTGGATTATTTGTACAAGAGCCTCTCTGATGATACGGCCATTGTCAGCATTATGTGGGCCAACAACGAATCCGGCGTTATTTTTCCGATCGAAGAGATCTCCCAGGAAATAAAGCAGCGGGGGATTGTTTTTCACACGGATGCTGTTCAGGCCGTGGGGAAAATCCCGCTGGATGTCAAAAATACCGGTATCGATATGCTTTCCATATCCGGCCACAAGTTGCACGGGCCCAAAGGGGTGGGTGTCCTTTATGTGCGCAAAGGAACCAAATTCTCATCGTTCATGATCGGCGGACATCAGGAGCATGGTCGCAGAGGCGGTACCGAAAATGTTGCTTCTATCGTTGGGTTGGGAAAGGCGGCTGAGCTGGCTTATCAAAAGCTACCCACTTACGGCACCGACGTCAGAGCTTTAAGAGATAAGTTGGAAAACGAAATCCTTGCTCGAATACCGAATGCCATGATCAACGGCGACGGGGACAGGCGTTTGCCGAACACCACCAGCATTTCTTTTGAATATGTAGAAGGGGAATCGATTTTATTGATGTTGGACCAGTTTGGTATTTGTGCCTCTTCGGGGTCTGCCTGCACTTCAGGGTCGCTGGAGCCATCGCATGTTTTACGAGCAATGGGTGTCCCCTTTACCGCAGCTCACGGATCGATACGGTTCAGTCTCAGCACCTACAATACCGAAGAAGAGATTGACGTCATCATTGAAAGGCTTCCACCGATCATCGAACGCCTCAGAGAAATGTCACCCTTCTGGCACCAGGCAGCAGCAGTGCAATAACCGTAATTCTAGTGTATTTTGGGGTCAATCTTGCTTTTTAGCCAGCTGATCCACGGCTCGAAACCCTCTTCGGTCCTGGCGGATATTTCAAAAACGGGCATGGCAGGGTGAATCTGGTGAATATAGGCAATCGCCGCTTTTTTGTCATAGTCGAGATAGGGCAACAGATCAATTTTATTCAGCAGCGCCGCATCACATTCACGAAACATCAGGGGATATTTTACCGGCTTATCCTCACCTTCCGTTACACTCAACACCACTACACGGGCATCTTCACCGATATCGAACTCCGCCGGGCAGACCAGGTTACCGATATTTTCGACAATCAGCAGGTCAATCGCTTCCAGGTCGATGTCAGTGACTGCTTTTTCGATGACATGCGCGGCCAGATGACAATCGCCCCCGAACTCGTCGGTATTGACCTGAACCACCGGTGCTCCGGTTTGGGCCAGCCGGTCGGCGTCGTGGGTGGTGCAAATATCTCCCACAATAACAGCACTTTTAATTGCCGGCATGATGCGTGCGAGGGTTTTCTCAAGGAGTGTTGTCTTGCCGGAACCGGGTGAACTCATGACGTTCAGCACAAACACTTTTTTTGCCGCGAATAGATTTCTATTCTGCTGAGCCATTCTATCATTGGCATCCAGCACCTTTCGAACCACCTTGATTTCACGGGTTTTATCTTTTTGAGTTCCAACACTTCCAGCCGTCACACGGCCTTTGCTGTTATGAGATGAAGTATGCGCCTCATGGTGGTGAAAATATTTTGGAGTTCTAAGTATGGCCATCCACATTTTGTTGGTCCTCTTCAGCCAGCTCGATGGATTCTATATCAAGTTCGCGGCCGGCAATTACCTGGATTGAACCGCTTTTGCATTTCCGGCAAAGAAACACCGGTTCATTAATGGTCCATTGGAACCGGCAATCATTGCATCTGGCGAGCACCGCAATTTCTTCAATGGCAAGTTCGGCCCCTGAAAGGGGCGTGTCCTTCGATGCGATCTCAAAACAAAAGCGCAGACTCTCCGGTACGATGGCCGCCAGTTTGCCGACTTTCAGATTAACGCGTTGAACCCGTGACCCTTTCATATCAGCGGGTATAGAAGCAGTTGCAATCTCGATGATTTGCATTGCAACCCCCATTTCGTGCATAAATTTATTCCTTAGTCTAAAAAGGAGCTTTTCCTTGCCCACAAGCAATTATTGACCAAAGCCAAGTAGAAAAATCCGAATATCGAAATCCCTGGCCCAGACCTGGATTTCGATCAACAAGTTTATCAACTTAAGACCTTACTGCTTCACCCTGACCAATGTCAGTTAAATAGCAGTCGCGCCAGGGCAGGCCGAAATCCGAAACAAATACAAATGACAGAAATTCCAATGACCGAAAAAACATTATGCTCGCATATCCCTCAAGTGAATTGTTTAGAGAATTTTGAATTTGTTTCGAATTTCGAATTTAGTGCCTCGAATTTGAAATTTAAGTCCCTGTATGAATACAAAAAGTTTTAACTAAATTGTGACAATAACATATAATTATTTAAATACCTCTTTAC
Source organism: Desulfobacterales bacterium (assembly GCA_050053515.1). Classification (GTDB taxonomy): domain Bacteria; phylum Desulfobacterota; class Desulfobacteria; order Desulfobacterales. The sequence continues at coordinate 10,357 of JASFTQ010000009.1, forward strand.
AGTATTCTCCAAACGTACCCAGATCCTCACACAGATGGATCCCGCTTTCTTTCATAACCGCAATCTTGCCCTGGGCCGTACCGCTGCGCCCGCTGATGATAGCACCGGCATGTCCCATGCGTCGTCCCGGCGGCGCCGTTAGACCTGCAATAAAACCCACAACCGGTTTGGTGATATTTTTGCTGATGAACTCGGCGGCCTCTTCCTCGGCACTGCCGCCGATTTCACCGACCATCACGATTCCGGTGGTTTGGGGATCCCTCTCGAAAGCATCCAGGCACTCAATAAAGTCGGTGCCGTTGATGGGATCCCCCCCGATACCAATGCAGGTGGTTTGGCCCAGGCCTTGACGGGTAAGCTGATCAACCACTTCATAGGTCAAAGTACCGGATCGTGAAATAACACCAATCGGGCCACCGGGTTTGTGAATCGGGCCGGGCATGATGCCGACTTTGCATTCACCGGGTGTAATGATACCCGGGCAATTGGGTCCGATAAGACGCGTAGGCTTATCGGCCATGTAATTTTTGACCGTCATCATATCCAGGACCGGGATACCCTCTGTTATGGTGACAATCAGATCCATTCCGGCATCGATGGCCTCCATCATGGCATCCGCTGCGAAAGCCGGGGGCACAAAAATCAAACTGCAATTTGCCCCGGTTTCAATTACGGCGTCCTGAACCGTGTCGTAAACCGGGATGTCATCCATTTTCCGGCCGCCCTTGCCCGGCGTGACACCGGCGACCACTTTCGTGCCGTAATCGATGCAATGACGCGTGTGAAATTGACCCTCTCGGCCTGTTATACCCTGCACCAATACTCGTGTATCCTTATCGACAAAGATGCTCATTTTGCTCACCGTTTATGCGCGAACCGTAATGTATGCAGCGATCGACTTCTACCTCTATTGTGCGGTTCCGGTTTTCGGGTTCAGGGTTCAGCGTTCAGGGTTAAAAAGATTTAAACCACGTCCACTGCTGCCTGCATTTTTGAAGCTGCAACAATTAACCGCTAGTTAAAGCGTCAAGCGTCGCCGGCCTCTCGTTAACCCCTAGTAAATTGGCAGATGGGTTTTCTTCAACCCTGAACCTTGAACCGTGAACCACTTAAACCGGGTCTTAATTACTTACAATCTCAGCAACTTTAACAGCCGCATCTTTGAGGTCTACGGCGGTAATCAAACTAAGACCGGACTCTTTCAGGATGCGCCGGCCCTCTTCGACGTTGGTTCCCTCCATGCGCACAACCACCGGCACCTTGATCCCGGTCTTTTTGGCTGCTTCGACGACGCCCTCCGCCAACACATCACATCTCAATATCCCACCAAAAATATTGATCAAAATACCCTTGACGTTCTCATCGCTGAGTATGATTTCGAAACCGTTCTCTACCATCTCCGCACTGGCGCCTCCCCCGACATCCAAAAAATTTGCTGGTTCTGCACCGGCCTGCTTTATAAGATCCATGGTGGCCATCGCCAAACCGGCCCCGTTAACCATGTTTCCAACGTTACCGTCGAGATTGATGTAGCTGAGATTGTATTTGGAGGCTTCGACTTCCAGCGGGTCTTCTTCATCCGGATCCCGGTAATCCATGATGTCCTGGTGTCTGAACAGCCCGTTATCGTCGAAATTCACTTTGGCATCCAGGGCGATAATGCTCTCCTCCGCCGTAATGACCAAGGGATTTATTTCCACCAGGGAACAATCATAATCAACAAAGAGGCGATAGAGGTTTTGCAGCATGCCGGTGAAAGATCTGATGGATGAAGACAGCAGGTTCAAGCCAAAAGCAACCCTTCGGCAGTGATATGCCTGTATCCCTGTGAGCGGATTGATATGAACCTTGATGATCTTTTCCGGTGTTTTTTCAGCAACCTCTTCAATATCCATACCGCCGGCTTCGCTGGCCATTATGACAATTTTTGCAGTGGCCCTGTCCGGAATGATGCTCAGGTACAACTCTTTTTGGATATTCAAGCCCTGTTCAACCAGAACTTTTTTGACCAGCCGCCCTTCAGAACCGGTTTGATGGGTCACCAGGGTCATGCCGATTATTTGGCCGGCCAACTGTCGCACTTCGGCAATGGTTTTTGCCGGCCTTACGCCACCGCCTTTGCCGCGGCCCCCCGCATGAATCTGGGCCTTGACGACCACCGGAAAATCGCTCAAGCCCTGGGCAATGGTTGCGGCTTCATCCGGCGTAAAAGCAACCCCGCCGTCAGGTACGGGAATACTGTATTTTTTAAATAACTCCTTGGCCTGATACTCATGGATTTTCATGTACTCGTCTCCCTCTCACTCGTACTATAACGATATCAAAATCTTTGGATCAAAAGGTATCTCTTCGAAAATTTGTACCAACCCAAAACAGACCGGAGAAACGGCGAACCGGTGACCGCGGGTGAGCCCTTCCCCGTTTCTCCCTTTTTAAATGCATAGAGCACAGGGCAGAGGGCGAAAAGACCCAAAGCACTATGCTCAATTACCATCTCATATCCAGCTGTATCGCATAGAAATTATTTCTGATTCAGAAACGTGAAATTTTTCGCAAGATCAAGGAAATCAAGGGATAATGCGGAGGCATACTCTTAGTATGCCGCACAAAATAATCCCGAAGATTGACGCAGGGGTTGCGGAAAAGAGCCGTTTCTGAAACGGAAATTAGCCGATTATACAAAGAACATCATTCTTGGCCACCGAATCTCCGCTTGAAAATGCAATCGATTTTATGGTGCCGCTAACGGGTGCCGGCAACGCATTTTCCATTTTCATGGCCTCCAGAACCACCACGGTTTCCCCTTCATTGACCGAGTCTCCAACCTGTTTCTGATAGCTTACGATCATCCCCGGCATCGGGGCCAGCAGTGGCGTGCCTTCGGCCGTGGCAGCAGCCGGTGCCGCTTCAGGCGGTGCCTCCTTAACCGGTTCCGGGGCCACCGGTGCAACGGGTGCAGGGGTTGCCGGGGCAGGTGCCTCCGGAGCGGCGGACACTGCCGGAGCATGCGCCGCGGCCGGTATTTGTTGGACATAGCTGATTGCCGGTTCACCGTCTGAGGCTTCAACGCCGACTTCAAAATATTCATCATCGACAAAGACATTAAAGGTGCGGAGGTTTTCACCTTTCGAAGGTGCTTTTTTCTTTTTCTCTTTTTCAACCAGCAGACCGGCCCTGGCTTTTTTGACAAGTCCTTCTTCAGCCAAAGCTTCAGCTAAGGTTTTGGCCCGGACTTCTTCCGGTGGCTCCTCCTTGCCATATTTCCATTTTAAAAACCGTTTGCCGGTTAGCGGGTAAAGTGCGTAGATCAGCACATCATCTATATCCACCGCCAAACCCTCGGTTTCCTTTTTGGCTTTTTCAAGTTCGGGTTCCAAGACCTCGGCTGCCCGGCAGGTAATCGGTTCTTCGCCCCTCTCATATCCCTTGAGCGCTTTTTTCTGCACTTCCGGGTCAATCGGTACCGCAGTTTTGCCGTATAAGCCATAACAAAGGTCTTTGACCTGGGCAGTGATCATCTTGTAACGTTCCTTCTCGTCATCGAAAAGGACATTGTTGACGGTCTGGATGCCGACAATCTGACTGGTGGGGGTTACCAGCGGTATCTGCCCGAGCTCTTTTCTCACCCGCGGCAGCTCTCGATAGACCTCACCGATGCGATCCAGGGCATCCATTTCCCGTAACTGGTTGACCAGGTTGGAAAGCATTCCCCCCGGTGTTTGGTGGAGGAGGACATTAATGTCTATGACCGAAACTTTACTGTCATCCAACAAGTGTTTGTATTTGGGCAGAACTTCCTTTTCCAGCTTTTCGTTTATTTTTGCCAAAAGCTCGATATCAAAGCCCGTGTCACGGTTGGTCCCCAGCAGTGCCATCACCAGCGGTTCGATGGCCGCATGGGAGGTCCGGTAAGCATAGGGAGACATGCAGGTGTCAATGATGTCGACACCGGCCTCTATGGCCTTGAGATGGCTAAGGGGTGACATGCCCGAGGTAAAATGGCTGTGCAGGTGGATCGGCACTTTAACGGCGGCTTTGAGAGCTTTGACGAGATCATAGGCATCATAGGGTGCTATCAGCCCGGCCATGTCTTTTACGCAAATGGTGTCGGCACCCATGTTCTCCAGTTCTTTGGCCTTATTGATATAATAATCGATCGTGTAGACATCGCCGCCCATTCTGGGCTCGGTCAGGGAATAGCACATGCAGCCCTGGAAGTGTTTGCCGTTGTCTTTGATCACCGGCACCACCGCTTCAAAATTTCGATAATCGTTGAGCGCATCAAACGTTCGGAAAATATCCATGCCGTTGGCCACCGCCCTCTCGACAAATGTTTTGGCGACATCATCCGGGTAGTTGCGGTATCCCACAAGGTTTTGACCCCTGAGCAGCATGGAAAAGGGTGTTTTCCTAAAATACCGTTTGAGGGTTCTGATCCGTTCCCAGGGGTCTTCGTTCAAAAAGCGGTGCATGGTATCAAAAGTGGCACCGCCCCAGATCTCAACCGCCCAGAAGCCGACCTCGTCCATCATTTCCGCAACCGGGATCATATCCTCGGTCCGACCCCGGGTGGCGAATATGGATTGGTGGCCGTCGCGTAGGCTCAAATCCTCTATCTTCACCGGGTTTTTGGCTTTCGGTCGATCTTTGTCGTAATTCAATTTGGTCATTTTGACCTGATCGTGGTCGCTCATGTTAACGTTCTCCTTTTACCTAAAGGCCTTCATTTGCATCAGGTTACGCATTTGCATGATCGCCTGCCGGCCGCTCAGGCCCCATATATTTGCGGGAACCAAGGCAGAGACCGACGCCGTGGCATCGGCCTGGGCAGACAAGGCTTGCTGATGGATAATTGCTTCCTCGGTTTTGAGATAATCCATGACCGCAGTGATTGCCGCTACGATTTTTTTATCGGGTTGCATGATTTCTCCGAAATCGGTTTGAGGTTTTAAGTTTTAAGTATTAAGCAAGATGGGAAAATAACCTTTTCTTAAAACCTTAATCCGCCAGAGTTCTTTGGCGGATAAAACTTTAAACTTAAAACTACACCGGTATATTCCCGTGTTTTTTGGGCGGACGGGTTTCGCGTTTGGTGCCCATGGTCTCTAATGCTTCAATCAAGCGCGGCCTGGTTTCACGCGGCATGATGACGGCATCCACGTACCCTCGGTTGGCCGCACAGTATGGATTTGAAAAAAGGGATTCATATTCCTTGATTTTTTCCTGCCGTTTGGCGTCGGGATCGTCGGCCTCCTTGATTTCTCTGCGATGAATAATGTTCGCGGCACCGGCGGCGCCCATGACCGCGACTTCGGCGGTAGGCCAGGTAAAAGTCATGTCGGCTCCTAAATCCTGGGAACACATGGCAAGGTATGAACCGCCGTAATCCTTGCGGGTGATCAACAAAAGCTTTGGAACGGTTGCTTCTGAATAACACCATAACAATTTAGCCCCGTGGCGGATGATTCCACCCCACTCCTGTTGACTGCCGGGGAGATAACCCGGAACGTCGGCGATAGTCAACATGGGGATGTTAAAGGCGTCACAGAATCTTATAAAGCGTGTGGCCTTATCCGATGCGTCGATATCCAGACACCCGGCCAGGACTTGAGGCTGGTTGGCGATGATACCGATGCTTCTGCCGTTGAGTCTGGCAAAACAGACAATCATATTTTTGGCATAATGCATGTAAGGTTCGAAAAATTCTCCATTGTCCACAATACTGCGAATCACCGCTTTCATATCATAGGACTTATTGGGATTGTCCGGGATAATTTTATCTAAAGCCGGGTCGGTTCGTTTTGGATTGTCGCCGGTTTCAACCAGGGGGGGGTCTTCCATGTTATTTGGAGGTAAATAAGAAAGCAGTTGCTTGATCTGATTGATGGCATCTTCGTCGCTTTCACAAGCAAACTGGGCCACCCCGCTTTTTTCATTATGGGTCATGGCACCGCCAAGGTCTTCAAAGGTGATCTCTTCTCCCGTAACGGCCTTAATAACGTCGGGACCGGTAATGAACATATAACTCGTGTTTTTGACCATAAACACCCAATCCGTCATGGCCGGTGAATAAACAGCCCCGCCTGCCGTCGGCCCCATAATGGCAGAAATTTGGGGAATGACACCCGAGGCCAGCGAATTTCTGTAAAATATCTGCCCGTAACCGGAGAGTGCATCGACACCCTCTTGAATTCGGGCTCCTCCGGAATCATTAAATCCTATAAAAGGTACCCCGGCCTTGAGTGCCAAATCCATGACCTTACATATTTTTTTGGAATGCATTTCACCGAGACTGCCCGCCCGGGCGGTAAAATCCTGGGCAAAGGCAAAAGCCGCTCTGCCGTCCACCAAACCATGTCCGGTAATCACGCCGTCGGAGGGAATCTCAACTTTTTCCATGCCGAAATTGACGCAGCGGTGCTGAACGAACATATCGATTTCGCGAAATGTGCCCTGATCAAATAAGAGGTTAATTCGCTCCCTTGCGGTCAGTTTTCCTTTTTCTTTCTGCTTTGCGACTGCCTCTTTGCCACCCATCTGCAGGATCTTTTTCTGGCGTTCTTTCAGATCCTTAATCTTATCTGCAACATTGCCCATTAGGATGTTCCTTTCGTACCGCAGAATCCCCTGTTCGCGGATAAATATCGAATCTTGAAAAAATAAACTGTAAAAGTCCTATACCGGTATGTCGTTGTCAAGAAAAAATCGGAAAGCATCAAGCCATTTTTTCTTCCAGTGCATCCAAAACCCTGTTGGCGGAATCGGCCACGATGGTTCCGGGGCCGAATACTTTGTTTGCACCGGCATGAAAAAGAAAATCATAATCAGCATGGGGAATTACACCGCCGACCACGACCAGGATATCATCGCCCCCTTTCTTTTTCAGTTGCTCGACCATTTCCGGCACCAGCGTCTTGTGCCCGGCAGCCAGGCTGGAAACGCCAACAACGTGAACGTCGTTTTCAATGGCCATCTTGGCGGCTTCCTCGGGGGTCTGAAACATGGGGCTGATATCCACATCAAAACCCAAATCTGCGTAAGCCGTCGCAATGACCTTGATCCCGCGATCGTGTCCGTCCTGTCCCATCTTGGTTACAAGAATTCTGGGTCTGCGACCGTATTTTTCGGTAAACATATCGGTTCTTTTCCGAATGGCGGTAAATACCTCGCTGTCACCGTATTCGGCAGCATAAACGCCCGAGATACAAAGCGTTTTAGCCACGTATCGCCCAAAGGCTCTCTCCATTGCATCTGAAATTTCTCCGACTGTCGCTCTGGCCCTGACTGCCGGTATGGTCACCTCCAGCAGATTACCGCCGGATTCGGCAGCGCCGGTAATAGCTTCGAGAGCCTTTCGCACGAAAGCATCATCGCGCTTGGCCCTAATTTCCCTTAATCTTTCGATCTGCTCCTCTCGTACGGTGACCGGTATGTCAAGAATGTCTTTCAGGGGCTCTTCTTCAATTCGATATTTGTTTACGCCCACGATAACGTCCAGACCCCGGTCGATTCGGGCTTGCTTGCGAGCCGCAGATTCTTCGATTCGCAGTTTCGGCATACCGGTTTCAATGGCCTTGGCCATTCCGCCCAGCTCTTCCACCTCGTCGATGATCTTGCGGGCTTGCGTAATGATACCGCCGGTCAACGCCTCTACATAATAAGAGCCGCCAAGCGGATCCGCCACATGACAGATCTGGGATTCTTCCTGAATAATAATTTGCGTATTGCGGGAGATTCGGGCGGAAAAATCGGTGGGCAAACCAACGGCTTCATCAAAAGAATTGGTATGCAGTGACTGTGTGCCCCCCAGGGCAGCTGCCAGAGCCTCCAGCGTTGTCCGGATGATATTGTTATAAGGGTCCTGCTCGGTCAAACTCCAGCCGGAGGTCTGAACATGGGTTCTTAACATGGTGGATCTCGGGTTTTTGGGGTTGAACCGGCTGATCAGCTCATGCCACAGAAACCGTGCCGCCCGCAGCATAGCGATCTCCATAAAAAAGTTCATTCCGACACCGAAGAAAAAAGACAACCGTGGCGCAAATTCATCGATATCCAATCCCGCGTTAAGGGCGGCACGCACGTATTCCAGTCCGTCCGCCAGGGTAAAGGCACACTGCAGCACTGAATCTGCGCCGGCCTCCATCATGTGATATCCGCTAATGCTGACCGTATTATACTTGGGCATATGTTTGGAACAGTAGGCAATGATATCGGACACAATCCGCATCGAAGGCTCCGGGGGGTAAATATACGTATTGCGTGTCAGGTATTCTTTTAAAATGTCATTCTGGATCGTTCCGGCCAACTGTTCTTGTTTTACGCCTTGTTCTTCCGCAGCAACGATATAGCCGGCCAGAACCGGCAGGACGGCACCGTTGATGGTCATGGAGACGGTCATCTGCTCGAGCGGAATCTGATCGAAAAGGATTTTCATGTCCTCAACGGAGTCGATTGCGACTCCCGCCTTGCCGATATCCCCAAAGACCCGGGGATGATCCGAATCGTAACCCCGGTGGGTGGCGAGATCGAAAGCCACCGAGAGCCCTTTTTGCCCGGCGGCCAGATTGCGCCGGTAAAATGCATTGGATTCCTTGGCGGTTGAAAAACCGGCATACTGACGAATCGTCCAGGGTCGGCCCGCATACATGGTGGCCATGGGTCCCCGCACATACGGCGGGAATCCCGGAAGGGTGTTTGCATGGGCCATCTCTTCGATGTCTTCGGCAGTGTATAGCGGTTTGACCCGAATCCCTTCGGGCGTGTCCCATTCCAGGGACTCAGGCGGTTTGCCTCTCAATTGCTTGGTCGCAAGGTCTTTCCACTTCTGGAAATCAGGATGTTGTGCCATGATGATCTCCTCTGTTGTCTATCAACTTTTTATCATTTGGATCCGCGGGGGAACCACCTTATCGAAAAATATATTCCCTGCCCGGACCTTCTAAAATCGGAAAATCATTTTGAGAATCACTCTATGAATGTTGAACTATATATATGAAAAGACCCGCATGTCAATTTTTTTGCTTTGCGTTTTTGGTAAAACAATATTTTGGTAACAGTCCGTTTTGTTGTGAATTACCGGAGCCAGCAAGAAGTGTTACTTGCCTCCCTTGGGCATAAGCGTTAACTAAGACGCTGAGTCATTCCGGCGAAAGCCGGAATCCAGTCAAACGATAAGATAATCCAAATCGAACCATTTAGAAGCGATTCATTCAATAAATCCGAGTTTCCATTTTCGTTTCTAATTTATCTACCGATGCTTTCTGGATTCCGGCTTTCGCCGGAATGACAGCCTCTCAAACCACAACGCTTATAACAAACTAGAGGGGGCGGGGCTTTTCGAAGAGGAAAGTATCTATTCCAGGTGAATCTGGGATCTCATTTGATATTTTCAAAATCAAAGGTTTTTAAAATTGATGTCCGGGTTGGCGTCTCTTATAACCGACAGGATGTTTTTGAGAGACTCGTTGATCGTCAGGCACAACAGGTAGGCCTTTTCGCGTTCGAGGCGAAACCTGATAAAGCCTAAGCCCAAGCGGGGGAATTCAACCACTGAAATCCCCTCGGCATGGGTCCGGATGGTTCTTCTCAGACTCTTCAGCCGGATATTTCCGTCATGCCCGATCTCCATCCGATAGGAGATGGCCAGGGAGAAGTACCACATGTAACACAGGATGAAGCCGATCATAAACAGCGGGAAAACGCCGGACGACCCCCACTCTTCCAGGATGGATTCGATCAGGCTGACGCAGATCACGCTCCAGCCCGACAAAAGAGCGTAAAAGGCGCCTACAACCGAGGTGGGAGCCTGGTAAACGTGCTTGGCTGCTTGGTCTGGATAGTTCAACAAGGAATACCCTTACAGTCAACAAACACAAACGCCCCTCACCGAAGGGCGCTTGGGAAAAGAGGATAACGCGAAATCAGCAGATTCGCCGGAAGACGTCCGGCCCACCGCAGCTAATGGCTATACACGATCCGGGGGAGCCATATACACAGCCAGGGAAAGGCGATGGAGAGAAAAAGTCCTATGGCCTGTAAAAACATAAACGGCACGGACGATTTGAAGATGGTCGCCATGGCGACATTCGGCGGTGCCACGCTCTTCAGGTAATACAGGGCGTAGCCGAACGGCGGGCTGAGAAAGGACATCTGCATGTTCACCATGTAGACCACCCCGAACCAGAGTTGCACGTCGGCGGGACTGACCCCCGCCAAGCCCCAGAGGCCCACCCAGGTCATGGAAACCATCATGGGAACGAAAATCGGAACCGCCAACAGCAGGATTCCGACCCAGTCCAGGAACATGCCGAGGATAATAAGGAGGATGTTGGTGATCAGCAGGATGCCGTAAGGCCCCAGCCCGGTGCCCATCATGGTGCTGATGACGAATTCCTGGCCGCCGTTGAGGATGTAAAACCCGACGAAAACACTGGCTCCGAACATGATCCAGAGCACCATGGTGGTCGCCTTGAGGGTGGTGACGGCCGCCTGTTTGATGTTCAGCAACGTCAGCTTGCGGGACAGGGCGCACACCAAAAGGGCTCCAAAGGTCCCGATGCCCGCGGCCTCCACCGGTGTGGCCACGCCGGTGAAGATCACACCCAGCACCAGAACGATGAGCAGGATCGGTGCGATGATCCCCTGAAGCAGTCGCAGCTTTTCTCTGATACCTATGCGCTCCTCCTTGGGCAGCGCCGGTCCGACGTTTGGATTGATATAACTGCGAACCGTAATGTAGACGATGTACATTGCTGAAAGCACAAGCCCGGGCAGGACGGCGCCGACAAACAGCTCGCCCACGGATTGCTGGGCCACCACGGCGAAAAGGATGGCCAGGATCGAGGGGGGGATAAGGATGCCCAGGGTGCCCCCGGCCAGGATGGAACCACAGGCCAGCTGTTGGTCGTAGCCCCTCTTGAGCATGGCCGGCAGGGCAATGATGCCCATGGTGACTTCACAGGCCCCGATCACCCCCACCATGGCGGCCAGAATCGTCGAAGCGATGACCGTGGCGGTGGCCAGGCCGCCCTTCAAGCCGCCCAGGACCTTGTAAATAACATCGAAGAGTTCCTCGATCATTCCCGCCCGTTCCAGGACGTTGGCCATGAAAATAAAGAGGGGAATGGCTGAAAGCTGGTAATCGGTCATAAAGGGAAAGATGCGCGAGGGCAGGATGTTGATCATCCCCCAGTCCCCGGTCAGAAAAAGAAAGACCACGCCCAGACCACCGGTGACAAATGCCAGGGGCAACCCCAGCATGAGAAAGAAAATCAGCGAGCCAAACATCAAATATGTCAGCGTTGCAATGTCTATTTCGAGACCCATCGTTTACACCCTTTTCCCGGAAAAGAAGATGATGTCCTTGACCAGCTTGGAAAACCCCTGCAGGGTAATCAGCAAAGCGCCCAGGGGGAGTGTTATTTTGACCGGCCAGTACTGGATGCCCCACTCGGTGAAGGAGACCTCCCATACCCTAACCGAATCCATCAAAAACACCCAACCTGTCATAAGTATGGCAATGGTAAAAATGAAGAAGATGGCGGAGGTGAAAACGTCCACAATGGCTTTCACGCGCTCGGGGAAATGCTTGTGGATGATATCCACCATAACGTGGCCTCTTTCCCGTTCGGTGAAGCCCGCGGCCAGCATATACTGCATCCCGAACATGAGGAACATGCCCTCGTGGGCCCAGTTGGTGGGGGAATTAAAGATATAGCGGGCGATCACCTCGTAGTAATAAACGAACACGGCGATGATCGACCAGTAGCTGACGAATTCTCCCACGTAGCCGTTAATTTTGTCGATCCAATCCAGCCAGGGGGTGTGCACGGGGCTGGCTTGGGCCGCATCGCTGTCAATTTGTTCGACGTCCGGGATATCATATTTTTGAGCGGGTTTGGCCTCCCGGGCCTCCAACTTGGCGCGCCGCCGCACTATTCCCGGGATCAGGAATGCGTCGATTACCAGGAGCACCCCGATCAGCATGGCCAGGGTGCGTGAAACCCACTCCCATTTTTTCTCGTGCCCCAATTCGGCGACGAGGTCCTGCTTGGCCTTTTCCAGGTCCTGTTCGGCCTTTTCTATCTTGGATCGGACCGCTTGCGTGTCTTCCAGCTCGAGCTCTTTTTGCGCCCGTTCCAGCTCGAACTCGGCGATGCTCAAATTGTTTTTGGCGGCTGAGACCTGATCCAGGGCGCCTTTCACCTGGACATTGGTCAGCAGGACCGCAATGATCAAGGGGATGTATATCATCACCCCCTTGTTCTTGAGGTATAGGCGGTGAAGCCCTGCAAATCCCCCCAGGAACCAGAACATATAGGCTATGCCGTAAGAGAGTTCCCCCTCTCGAATGAGACCCCGCTGCCGGTGAATGACGATCATTGAGAAAAGCGGGATGGCGAGCAGCGCAATCCAATAGATCCAATGGGGTAAGATGAAGGTAAGATCCGGCATTTTACTATTCCTAAATTTATGCAGTAAGACCGAACGAGGTCTGCTCCCGAATGTATTGTTCTGAAGGGTAAAAATGAGGACCGCCTCCGGTGGCGGTCCCCTTTTCATTCCTTACAGGACTTGATACGTTCCTTCAAAGTCACTAGCTCCACTTGAGCTTCTGACCCTTGATCATATCCGGGGTGACATAGCCCAGGCTGCCCGACATCATGTAGTCGAGCTGGATCTTGAAGGCCCGGGCGGCGGCTTTGTCCTTGTTGGCCCAGTTGTACCACAGCGGCACGGCCAGCTTTGTAAACGCGGCGACATCATCCTCTCTCAGTCGCGTCACCACGGATCCGGCCTCCTCGAACTTCTTCCAGGCTTCCTGGTCGGCCTTCTGGATTTTCGCAAAGTGCTCAAGCGAATAGCTCTTTACTTCCATCTCCACGAACTGCTTCATCTCCTTTGACAGCGCATTCCAGGCCCGCATCCCGACGGTGAGGTCCATCAAGTCCACCGGCTGGTAGATGGACATGTAGCCCGGGGGACCCATGGAGATGTACTTGGTGGCCTGGTGGAAGCCCAGGGCGTAGTTGATGGCCGGGCCCACGTAGTCGGCCACATCGATGGTGCCTTTGTCCAGGGCCGGGAAGATCTCGCTGCCGGGCAGCAGGGTGGTTTTGGCACCGGCGGCTGAAAAGAGCTCGGCCACCATACCGCCGGGCACGCGCATCTTTCGGCCCTTGAAGTCATCGATGGAGCGGATGGGCACTTTGGAGTGGATGATGTTGGGACCGTGATGGATGGGGCCCACATAGTACATGCCGAATTTGGCGAACTCTTCACGGGCGAGCTCCAGGCCGCCCAGGGCGTAATAGAAGACGTCCCATTCTTGATTTTGACGCGGCCCCAGGGGATAGGAACTGAAGAAGACCGATGCCGGCATCCGGCCGGCCCAGTAAAGGGTGAAAGGGTTCATGGCCTCGAGCACCTTGTTCTTGACGGCGTCGAACAGCTGCCATTCACCGACGACGGCCTTGGCGCCGAAGGGCGTGAAGGCCAGTTCGCCGCCGGTCTTCTCGATGATGCTGTTGCACCAGTTGTTGAATATCTCGAGTCCGATACCACCGGGCCAGGAAGTCTGAATGCGCCAGGTGGTAGTTTTGGCCTTGGCGGTGCGGATGTTGAAAAGCGTGGGGGCAACCGCCGCTCCGGCACCTACGGCAGCCGCTTTTTTTAGGAAATTACGTCGCGTGGTTTTCTTAACTTCTTGTTTTCCGTCAATTCTTTTAGTCGTATCCTTCTTCATGGTTTGTCCCTCCTGTGAAAAAGTTAAAATGGGTATGCCTCCACCAACTTTTTAACCGCTACCAAATAGCGCTGAAAAGGTCAACCGTGAACATCTCCATCAGGGAAGCCCGGACGACTCTCAATGAGCGTTTTAAACGGTGAAGCTGCTCTCCTCACCCAGCGAGCCGTCCCGTGCGCTGGACTATCCGGCGACGGTATCGCTAACAGAAATTTTGGATTTAAATTTCACATTGTAGAACACGTTTCTACAATATGGTTCGCCCTTCCTAACAAACATGAATCTTCGGTGTCAAGAAAAAAAAATACCTCCGGCAACCAGACTCCTTTTGCGCTTGAAATTCTACTCCGTCTGTATCGGTTGATTCTTAATCCTTGAGCCCCCGATAAACGAGCTGGGTAATATCCAACACTTCAACCGGCACTTTATTTCGCTTCACATAGGTGGTCATGGTGCGCACGCACTGTTGACAGGCGGTAACAACCGCCTGGGCACCGCTTTGGATAACTTCCTCTATTTTCTGCTTGGCGATTTCCTTGGACAGCTCGGCGTCGATCATCTCCAGGTTGCCGCCGCCTCCGCAACATCTGCAGGCTTCACGATTTTCGGCGAGTTCCACTAATTTTACACCCGGGATGGACTGAATCAATTCGCGCGGCTGATCAAATACCCGGGCCCCCCGCCCCAGGTCACAGGGGTCATGGTAGGTAACCGTGAGGTCCAGTTCCTGCAGCGGAATCCGGCCTTTCCTTACTTGATTCAATAGGTATTGGGTCCCGTGGTAAATTTCAAACTCGCGGGGATAATACTCCCGCCACATCTGATAACAGGAGGGACACGCAAAAACAACCGTTTTAGCCCCCTTGGCACGAACCGCCGCCAGGTTATGATCGATGAATTGCTGAATCATATCCTTCAGGCCGGCCCCGAGCATCGGAAAACCACAGCACCATTCTTCTTCTCCCAAAAGCGTAAAATCAACACCACTGACTTCCAGTATCTCGGCCAGGGCGATGGGGATTTTTTGGGCCAGCGGATAGTAGGCCGCCACGCAGCCCGTGAAATATACGACCTCGGCCTTGTCCCTGATAAAGCCGTGATCGGGAGCATCCCGCATATCTTCCACCCAATCGCTGCGTTCTTCATTGTCTTCGGCAAATACGTTTTGGCTTTCATCGAGGTTGCCGCGAATCATGTCGATCTTTTTTGGGTATCGGCGGGAATGAACCAGGTCGTGTCGCAGGGAGAGCCACAGGTCCTTGAGGTGAATACCCACCGGGCAGACTTCCTGGCAATTGCCGCACAGGGTGCAGCGAAAAACCGTGTCGCTGAATTGCTTGTGCGCTTCCAGTGACGGCGCTTTTTTTCGGAGGAGTTTGCGAATAATCCCTGTCCTGCTTTTTAAGATTTCATGGAGACCCTTCATCCGATAGATCGCCGAGAGCTCCCCCTCGTGGGATGCCGATACTGCCGGGCATATGTCGGCACAGGCCTGGCAGTTGGTGCAGGCCGACATTTCCATGAGTTGTTTTATGGTGAAATTTGGGTTGGACATAAACACTCGTTTTCACTCGTGGGTTCAAAGTTCCGGGTTCCCCAGTTAAATGATCTTCGCACCAGTTGAATAAATTGGAAGACCAGCCGCCGTATGATATACCAGGTTTACGGATAAAACTCATTAAATATTTAACGGGGCAGGCAAGGTTCAAGGTTAAAAACGGATGTTATCCCTATTTCAGCCGGGAACGCTGAACGTTGACCTTGAACCTTTTTTTCCGGCCTGTCCGGATTAATCTTCCTCAGCATATTTCTCTATATCTGCCAGGAGCCATCTCTCGACGGCGGCCGGTTCTTTTAGCAGATTCTGCAATTCAGCTTTATCATCCGGTTTGATTTTATACATCCAGCCCTTGCCGTAACAATCTTCGTTGATCAATCCGGGATTTTCCTCCAGCTCTTCATTCACGGCCACCAGCTCTCCGTTGACAGGTCCGTAAACCTTGCCCAGCCATTTGCCGGATTCCATTTTTGCGAATTTTTTACCGGCTTTAATTTTTTTACCTTCATCGGGAAGCTGCACATAAACGATCTCGCCGGCCATTTGTTGAGCAAAATCGTCCATCCCCATGACCAGAAGGTCTCCATCATCTTTTACCCAGAAATGATTTTCCTCATAGTACAGATCATCCGGTAAATTGTAGCCTTGAATTTCCATTATAACCTCCGATTTCGTTCTGGTTTTATCGGTGCACGATGCACGATTGCTTTTTTCTAGCAGCTCTTTTCCATGGAAACATTATATTCGAAACTCGAAGCATGAAGCACGAAACTCGAAACAAATACGAATGACCCAAATCCCAAATTCAAAACAATTGAAACTGTCAATGTTTCAAATGGATATTGTGAGTACTGATGCTTTGGTTATTTGATATTGATAGTTCCGTTAAAAATCAAATTTCCCCTCCCTTGGTGGGAGGGGACCAAGGGGAGGGGGATATAATCGGCTGCAATTTCATTTTATCCACCCTCCCCCCAACCCTCTCCCATCAAGGGAGGGGGAGCTTTTTGAACGGTTTGCTTCCCTGCAAGCCCCATCCTTTAGGGTGGGGAGCTTCACTTTTTTCGAGATATTCAACATACGAATTTCGATATTCGAATTTCGGATTTATCTAGCATCGGGCAATATTGGCTTATAATTGATCGTAGAGATAACTTTACTATTTTTAGTAGCGGAACCTCATCCCTTTTCTTCCATTAAACTATTAATAAATTCCGTCGTGGTATGAATTTTAAACTTTTGTTTGCGCAACTTGGCATTGGACAGATTGTGGATGCAGGAATTGCAATCGGTCAATACTATTTCGGCATCCACCTCTTCAGCTTCTTTGAGACGGCGGCGGGCCATCGCAATCGAGTTCTTGGCAAATGCCCCCCTTACTCCTCCCCCGGCGCCGCAACATAATGCATTGACACGGTTATTGGGCATTTCCACAAAGTTCGGTGCAATTTTTCGGATGGTTTCGCGAGGTTCTTCGTAAATACCGCAGTGTCTCCCAAGATCACAGGGGTCGTGGTAGGTGACGCGCTTATCCGTTTGGACATTGAGATCAAAGTCCTTGAGAAACTGGGTAATGTGGAGAATCTGGATACCGTTTTCTTTGAAATCGGCATACTCCGGCCGTTGGTTAAACGTCCGCCAGCAATAGGGACAGCCGGTGATGACTTTCTTGGCGCCGGTTGCCAGAATCAGTTCGATATTTTTCTGCGCCAAATCTTGATTGAGCTGATAGCCGACGTCCTCCAGCACCCCGCTGCAGCAGACCTCATCGATCAGCGTATAATCCGCTTCAAGGCGATCCAACAGGTCTAAGGCCGCCATGGTGGCTTCATCTTCCCGATAGGCCCCCACACAGCCGATAAAATAAACGCATTCGGCCTTTTTGTTTCTCTCCCTTTCAAAATCTTCGGGCTCGTCTTCGGCGTAAATGTTGGTATGTTTTTTGAGCACTTCGTTCATCCCCTTAAAGGCGGGATGGCAGGAACCGATGTGAACCATATCTTTTCTTACCTGTTTGATAATCTCGGGAACGTTCACATCGGAAGGGCAGTTTTCAAAACAGTTGGCACAGGTGGTGCACTGAAAGAGGGTTTCTATGAGCTTGTCATCCAGTTCGATTTCCCCGTCCATCACCTCTTTTAAGACCAGCATTTTGCCGCGGGCGTTTAAAGCGGGACGAATGGTCGTTCCATACACCGGGCAAACCGCCTGGCAAAAACCGCATTTAGAGCATTTGAGAATTTGTTCACGATATTTTCTGGCAAAGTCGTACTTGGCCTGCATATACTGACTCCATGGTTGCTGGTTTGTTTTACTGAAAACAATTTACATAATTCAATAATTGATGAAATCGTGGAATCCCAAAAATCTCCTTCTACTTAAAATGGCATAAACGCTAAACTAACTTAATGACTTTCGATTATCCACAAAGCGAATTCCCCTGCCTTTCTTATTTCTCCCCCTCCCCTTAATCCCCTCATTCCAGGGGAGGGGAGATTTGATTTTTATTGTTTCCTCCGGAATCCTCGCCCCTCCGCCAATGACTTCGCCGCAGGCGGTCGCCTGTGCGGCTCTTGTTGGCGGGCAGGTAGCATCGAGTATCCAGCATCCAGTATCACTTCTTTATCATAAATTTAATCGTTCAAGGCGCATAACAAACAAAGCCTTTGCCACGAGCATGTTTACACCTCCAACGCCATCTTGCCGGGATTTAAAATATTGTTCGGATCAAACGCTTTTTTAAGGGCTCGCATCACATCCATGGCAACCGGATCGTGCTCCAAGGCCATGTAAGGGGCCTTGGACAGGCCGATGCCGTGCTCCCCGGTAAGGGTGCCCTCCAGCTCGATCGCCAGTTTAAATAAATCCGCACTGGCTGCTTCCACGCGT
Source organism: Desulfobacterales bacterium (assembly GCA_050053515.1). Taxonomy (GTDB): domain Bacteria; phylum Desulfobacterota; class Desulfobacteria; order Desulfobacterales. Next base: position 28,548 of record JASFTQ010000009.1, read on the forward strand.
TTGACTTCATCCGGATCATATCCGTCATATAAAATCTGAGGGTGCAGATTGCCGTCTCCGGCGTGCCCGAAAGTCGCGATCTGCAAGTTGTGCGCTGCAGCTATGGCTTCCACACCTCTAAGTAAATCTGAAATATTAGCCATAGGTACGGTCACATCTTCCAGCACAAAATGGGTCTTGATTCTGGCCAAAACACCATAGGCAGACTTGCGGGCTGCCCACAATTCGATGGCTTCTTCTTCTGTTTTAGCCCGTTTGATCTCTTTGGGATTATTCTCATTAAAAACGTCGATGACCTTTTGTATCTGATAGTTTGTCTCTTCCTGCGTGTAGCCGTCCGTTTCGACCAAAAGCATGGCGTCTACCTCAGGCAGGTTGAGGTCTGTATTCTGGTTGATGGCCAAGATCGTGTGGCGGCCTAAAATCTCGAGGGCGCTGGGAACAATGCCGCTGTACATAATCTGGCTGACGGCCCGGCCGGCGTCATCCAGTTTGTCAAATGTTGCCAGGGCCGTGCTGGTTGCGGTCGGTTTTGGATTGATTTTAAGGGTAATTTCCGTAACGACGCCCAGCGTCCCCTCAGATCCAACAAACAGCCGGGTCAGGTCATAGCCGGATACGCTTTTCATGGCCCGGGAGCCGGTTCGCATTATGCGCCCATCCGGCAGGACCACCTCAAGCCCCAGGACATAGTCCCGGGTGGTGCCATATTTGGCGCCCTTGAGCCCGCCCGCATTGGTGGCCACGTTACCTCCCAGTGTCGCAACTTTGCCGCTGGCCGGATCGGGCGGGAAAAAAAATCCGTACGGGGTCAACGCTTTCTCGAGATCAGCATACACAACACCCGGCTGGACAACGGCAAGCCGATCCTCGATGCTTATTTTTAATATTTCATTCATGTGACTGAGATCGAGTACGATGCCCCCTTTGGCTGCAATCGCCATTCCGGAAAGACCGGTTCCGGCCCCCCGGGGAATAACGGGTATTGTTTTTTCGTTGGCCAGCTTGAGAATATCAGACACATGTTGGGCTGTATCGGGCCAAACCGCACACAAGGGTCTGTGTTTGTGCTGGGATCCATCGTATGAATACGAAACCATATCGATGAGATCATCGGTATAATTTATTTCCCCCACAATATCGATGAGGACTTGTTTGATTTTTTCATCCATGATGAGAACCTGTGACCTCAGGAAATTAGACTTGCTTGGTGCCTTGACCGGAGGCGGCATTCATAGCCAGTACCACAGGAGCCATGATAATATGCATCAAGCGGCTAAAAGGTAAATAGGCGATAAACGCACCGGTCAAAACAGCGTGAATATACCATACATATCCATAGATGTCCGTCAATCCGGGCATCCCGGCAACCACTTTGCTGAGACCATAGCCCAGCAAGGCATACCCCGAGCCTGCCGGCCATCCGGTCATCCCAATCCGTATGCCTTCCAGAAAAAAACCGACGATGACGATTCCACCAATCAAGCCCAGGGCCCACCGATCCTGCTCAGGCAAACCGGATGGTCGATCCGACTTGGCCGCCCTTCCCCTCAGGAAGGCCATGATAATTCCTGAAAGTATCATGATCCCCGTTAGATCGAATAAAAACGCCGTGAAAGGATGGTTCTTATCCAGCATGACCCAGGTGTTGGGCCGGTCCGGCAGCCAGAGGGATGCAACCAGCCCCGCAATTCCCCAGATGAAACGAAATACAATTGGATAAAAAATTAAGCTGTGGATGAACCAGCGTTTTGCGGATCGCCGATATAGCCGTCTTTGCAAGAGAACATCAAAAAACAATGTTTTCATTATCGGCAAAAGTTTAGCGGAAAAAATCGAGCGCGCCGCATTACGCAGCAGAGCATAGGGCTTGGCAATAAAACTGATGCGCCCCTGAAGCGGCATGGATCCGGAAAACCATACAGAAGCGGTAAGGACCAGACCGGCCAGAAAAATAAGCAGGGCAACAATGGTGGTGAAATCACCTACCGAAACCGTGGCTGCATGACACGGCATACACATAATGCTCTTGGCCGGCAGTATCAGGGATGCCGCGCCAAGTTCGTTTCCCTTAAAATGACATCTCCGACAGATTGTTTCATCATCTGTTCTTTTCATTTGATGCAGCTGGGACGTTCTTGCCGTTATGCCTACTCTTTCCCATACAACAGCTTTGGCTTCATTTTCTCTGACGGGTTGAATGCCCTCCAGATGGCAAGCCTGGCAGGCTACGAGCAAATGGGCGTCGTGGGCCTTCTTTTCATCATGCCGAGTATGGCATTGACGGCAGTCTTCCGGTTTTTGAGCAGCGTGATTGAATTCGGCCGCCCGGCTATGACAGGATGTGCAGTCGATGGCGCTGTGGGGTGTTAATTTATATTCGGTTTCATCAATCAATGGGACAAACGTTGCCGTCACCTCCTGGGTTTGGGTTCCTGCGTTACTGTGGCAGTGGAAGCAAAATAACATGATGCTCCGCTGCCTTTTGGGATCCTCTGGATCGACGTCGCGGTGACAGGCCATGCATTTCTCATCTTCCTCAAAGAAAGGGGGCAAAGACGATTGATGCTCGTGGCAGGCGCCGCATTGGGCGCGGATCGGTTCGGCGGGATCGAATGGACCGGCTGCATTTTGCGGGAGGCTGAGCTGGTAGTGGGGGTCGTGGCACTCGAGACAAAATTCATAATCCTTGGCGGATGTGACCTTTTCGGAACCGTGCCTGCCGTCTTCGAGGTTGTCCATTATCTCGTCATGGCATGCCAAACACTGATCGACACTGAAAAAGTCCGCCAATTCTTTGCTCACATCCTCCGGATTGGGGTGAAGATCTTTTTCAAAGATGTTCTCATGGCAATCCTGGCAGGAGTTTTGTCCGTGGGCCGAAACGTGAAATTTTGCGGCGTCTATCAACCATGACGGATAAGATTCAGCACCCGCTAGCAATAGTATAGTCAAGGAAAACAGTATGATCTTGGTTTTTTTCAATTTGGCAAATTGTTAGTGGATTTAAGTAGCACCCGGTATGTCCGGCGAGAAAAAGCTCCATTTAATCGGCGCGATGCAAGGCGACAAGGCATCTTGCTAGCTTTTTTTAGTTATCATGTCAAGGTGTTTCTGAGGGAGGTGCGCTGCACGGCATGATACGATGATCATGGTCCTGCTTGACATTTAGTTACTTGTGGGTAACATGAATACGTTTGAAGTTACAATTTTCATTGAAACAACCGATCCGGACATTGTGGGAGCAATCTTATGAATTCAAAATCAAAAGATATTCAAAAGATGAGGGGGGATGCCGTCAGCATTTTTAACGCCGGTCTGAAGGCCGTTGAACCGGGTCGTGCCGTGAGAAATCATTGCCGGGTAGAAAGCGACCACCTCCATGTCAGTGATCAGGTCTATGATCTTTCCATGTTCAAGAATCTGTTTGTGATCGGTGCCGGTAAGGCTTCAGCTCCCATGGCGGCGGCGATCGAGAATTTGTTCGGGGAAAGGATCACAGCAGGGATCATCAATGTAAAGTATGGTCACACCGCTGAACTGGAGCGAGTCAAGCTTGTGGAAGCCGGTCATCCGGTGCCGGATGAAAACGGTGAAGCAGGCTCCCGCGCCATTCTGGACCTGGCAAGCGATGCCGGCAGGAATGATCTGATCTTATGTCTGATGTCCGGCGGAGGGTCCGCCTTGCTCCCACTAGCGGCCGAAGGTCTCAACCTGAAGGATAAGCAGGACACGATCAAGGTGCTGCTTGCCTGCGGCGCTACAATCCATGAAATCAACGCAATCCGAAAACACACGTCCAGTATAAAGGGAGGACGGCTTGCCCGGGCGGCCTATCCGGCCACTCTGATCTCGTTGATTCTTTCAGATGTCGTTGGAGATGACCTAGATGTTATCGCCTCCGGACCCACCGTTGCGGATTCAAGCACATTTGGCGATTGCATGGAAATCTTTAGAAAATATCAAATCATCGACAAATTACCCGGTTCCGTGGTGAGGCACATCGAAGCCGGCATCTCCGGCAAAGTCGATGAAACTCCGAAGACAGGCGATCGGGTGTTCTTGCAGGTGAACAATATCATTGTCGGAAGCAACTTTGAAGCCATCAGCGCTGCAGAAAAAAAGGCAAAACAGCTCGCTTACCATACACTTATTTTGTCCTCCATGATCGAAGGTGAAACCAAGCATGTCGCCCACGTTCACGGCGCCATTGCCAGAGAAATCCTTAAAACCGGCAACCCCCTGCCCCCGCCTGCCTGCATTCTCTCCGGCGGGGAGACTACGGTAACGATCACCGGAAAGGGCCGTGGCGGAAGGAGTCAGGAATTTGCCCTGGCCGCTGCAATGGACATTTGCGAAAGTGACAATATCGTCGTGTTGTGCGGCGGTACCGATGGGACAGACGGGCCAACGGATGCCGCCGGTGCGATGGCAGATTCCGGCACAATCACCCGCGCCGCGGAAATGGGAATGGATCCGCGCCGGTTTCTTTCCGACAACGACTCCTATAGCTTCTTTAAAACCCTGGAGGATCTGTTTATCACGGGTCCCACGAACACCAACGTGATGGACTTGCGCATAACACTTGTCGTATAGCGGCGGGACAAGTGGTAATCGATACTATGGTGAAAATTCATGAATGATTATACCTCCCATGTGATATACGAAAACGGCAAGGCACAGGTGCAACTCGGCAGCCGATCATTTACGGTTGCCCGCCGTGATGCAGCCGGCGGTTATTTGTGCTGCCCTATCGAATTGGTGGTCGGCGCACTGGGCAGTTGAATAACACTGACGATTTCTGCGGTCGCAGATCACAAGAAAATTCGGGTTGACAAGATCGACGTCCACATTGATTGTCAAATCAAAGAGGGTAAGCCCCAAGACACTTTTTTCAAAGTCAGTGTTGATTTGGGCCCAGGATTAACCCGCCGAGAAAGATCTATTCTGTTCAATGTCGCCCGTTCCTGCGAGGTTTACAAAATGCTCAACGGAAAGATCTCCTTTGAATATATCTGTGTTTAAGAAGGTGGATACCAAGATATGAAATTATACAACCTCGGCAAAGTTCCATGGCAGGAAACTCAGCTCATCTATCATGCCCTGGCGTATCTGGGGCGGGAATCGCTTGTTCTCGTCTCCCCGGCCTCACCCTATGTTTGCATCGGCTATCACCAGGATGTAACGCAAGAGGTGGACGTCGAATTTTGCAAGGCGAACCATATCCCGATTTTCAGACGGAAAGTCGGCGGTGGTGCCGTCTATCTGGATGGGGGTCAGCTTTTTTTTCACCTTGTTCTTCGGCAAAACAACCCGGCAATCCCGGCCTCTAAAAAGGCCTTCTATCAAAAATTCCTGCGGCCGATTGTCAATGTCCACCATCGAATCGGCATTGCGGCAGCG
>JASFTQ010000010.1:0-33687 GCA_050053515.1 Desulfobacterales bacterium
TCCGAAACGGCCCGATTGTGAGGTCGGTTTCGAACACCTCTCCGGTGTGGGCGTAGCTTTTATGTTAACGGTATCACTGCGCAAACACCTGCGGGAAATCGATTTCTGGCATGCGCGCTCCGAACCGAATTTGTTGCGTCTCTGTGATCTTGTCGCCCTGGGTACCGTTGCTGATGCCGTACCCCTGGTGGCAGAAAACAGAATTCTGACCCATGCCGGTATCAATTTGATTAAGGCCGGGAAAACACGGCCGGGATTGAAAAGATTATTGGAGGTAAGCGGGATTAACGGGACGACCATTTCGTCAGAGGACATTGCGTATAAAATTGTACCGCGCTTGAACGCTGCAGGTCGTCTGGAACATGCCCAAACGGCTGCAGATCTTTTAACGGCCCAAGATTTGGCAACCGCCGGGCAGCTGGCCCAATCACTTGACATGCTGAATAGTGCCAGAAAAGAAACCGAATCTGAAATACTGACGGAAATACACAATTATATGGCTAAGAACCCTCAAGAGACGAATAAGAGCGCGATTGTGCTGGCCCATCCCAACTGGCATGAAGGGGTCTTGGGCATAGTGGCCGCCAGATTGGTAAACCGCTACTCTCGACCCGTCGTGCTGATCTCGACTCGAGACGGCTTGGGAAAAGGCTCGGCACGCAGTATTGCAGGCCTTGATGTGTATCGAACACTTTCAGCATGCTCCCAATGCCTCGAGACATACGGGGGGCATTCAATGGCTGCAGGACTGAGAATTAAAGAGGACCGCATCGAAGTATTCAAAGAAATCTTTGAAACCTCGGTAAAAAACGCCATTCGGCCTGACAATTTTGCACCCAAGCTACTGATAGATTGTGAGCTTGGATTCAATGAAATTTCCGATCGACTCCTCGATGAAATTGACACTTTAGGTCCCTTTGGGCCCGGGAATCCCGGTCCCGTTTTCATGGCCCAAAACGTAACCGTTAAAACCTCTCAGATCGTCGGCCGGCAGCACAGGCGCATGAGGTTATGTCAGCCCGCCAGCGGCAACCGCAAAAGCCTCGGTGCCATATATTTCAACTCGGTTACGGGTGCTCCGCCGCCTGAAGCCTATGATAAAATCGCCTTCCGCTTGAACTGGAATCGCTGGAATGATGAAAAATATCTCCAATTGATAATCGAAGCAGCCGAACCTTGACCGATCAATGCCAATGGCAGGGTTGATTGTGAAAATGATCATTCGATAACCGGCCACCCGGGCAGCACCTATGGCGGATGTCAAAATAATATTCCGAAATAACGCAGAATGAAGAGGCGCAAGCAGGGGGTAAATTTTTTCGTCAAGATGCAGAATCACCGCCACCTTGGCTCGCCAATGGCCGCATCTTATCAATTGTCCCCCCGCCTGTTAACACATTGGGGTTAACACAAAGACTTACCGTGGTTTGCTCATCCAGGCAACAGCAACCCTTTGTCTCTTAACATCACCGGGGTAATCAGCTTGACGACAAAAATTTACCCCCTGCCGGCACCTCGGGCAATCGGAATGTTATTTTGACAATCACTATAATTGTTTGGGCAACAACCCCTATTATATAAAATTTTCCTTGCAATTCAATGTGTTCGCAATTATTATGACCTGATAAGAAAACCTGGATCAGATGGCGAAATTCTTTGAATCGGATAATTTTCGCAACGCCATTTGGAAAATCCGCAGGGGAAAACCAAAGGAGGTGCCATGGCGAAAGTCTTTCGACCGAGCACACGGGAAGCAAGTATTCTATCAAAGATTGAATCCTCCAAAGAGCACGCTCGCAGGATGGCAATAAATGCCTTACGCGACAGCCTTGAACTTCTCGCCAACGCCATTGCCATGAAACTGGTCGAAGATAATTTGGTGGAAACCACCAGCAAAAATATCCTTGAAGCACAAATCGTCAAATGCCTCCAAAAACTGAGCCGAGCCGAGGATTTTGATGTCGACTATCAGGTTGCTCCTTTCCGCACTCTCGTGCCGCAACCGCACATCGTCAGCCTTTACGTGACTGCTTTCGTTATCGAAAAACTTATTCATCATAAAGCGGTCGTGGATATTTACGGATCTGATGAAGAAATATATTCGGTTATCAACAAACAAGTTAAAAAATACCTTCCCTGATAATGCGTCCTTCCTTCCATCCCCGATTGGTCAACGATCCCTTTGATGATCCTGTCTTATTTATCCCTTTTCCTTTTGCCAACCGCGCCATGATGTTTGACCTGGGTGACATTACCGGTCTTGCAGCCAGAGATATTCTCAAAACCAGCCATGTTTTTATCAGCCATACCCATATGGATCATTTTATCGGCTTTGATCGGCTCCTGCGCCTGCACCTTGGGCGGGAAAAAAGTCTGTATTTGTACGGGCCGGAGGGATTTCACGAAAACCTTGAAGGCAAACTGGCCGGATATTCGTGGAACCTGGTCGAAAATTACGCCAATCGCTTCGTTTTATATGCCACCGAAATCCTGTCGAAAAAAATGACCACCAAACAGTATTTCTGCCGCGATAAGTTTCTGGCCAGCGGTACCGCCGACACTGAAACCTTTACGGACATCGTGCACCAAGAACCCGCCTTAACGGTTTCCGCCGTGCTGCTGGAACATGGTATTCCCTGTCTCGGATATGCAATTAAAGAGAGATTCCACATAAATATTATGAAGGATAAGCTTGCCGACCTAAAACTCGAAACGGGTCCTTGGCTCAATCGATTTAAACAGGCTTTATACCAACAGGCATCTCCCGAGGCGGAATTTGTCGCAGCGGATGGCAATAACAACAGGCCCCAAAAAAGGTTTCAACTGGGTGATCTGGCAAAACGAATCGCCAGGTTAACGCCGGGACAGAAGATCTGTTACGTTGTCGATGTGGGTTATACGGCTTCAAATATCGCTAAAATCATTGGATTTGCCAAAAATGCCGACCAGCTCTTTATTGAAGCAGCCTTTCTCGAAAAACACAAGGAGGTGGCCCGGTTAAAAAACCATCTCACTGCCCGGCAGGCGGGCACCATCGCCGGTAAATCCCGCGTAAAACAACTTAAGGTCTTTCATTTCTCTCCGCGATATAACGCTGAGGGCCATTTGCTGGAACAAGAGGCTTTAGACGCTTATCGAAGCGTCCCCGTTCAGGAAAATAGCACAGGGGGTAAATAGCTGCCGAACAATGTTTTGCGGCAATATTTTCAAATACAACGGCGGCATCACCTCATAGGCAGGGAAGCATCCCGCTCAAAGCCTATACCCTAAAAGATCCCTGGGTAAGGCTTTTCTTATTCATCATGAAAAATTATACGATCATCTGGGATTTTGACGGCACGCTCCTGCCCTCCGACCCGTACGACAGTGAACAGACACTGCTGCTTCACAGGCTACATACATCGGGGGAACCCATTTCCGCCAGCCGGCGAATTATCGCCAAAGCTGCTATATACGCCGACAGAAAGGAATGGTTGGGGGCGTCATTCAAAAAATTTTACCTTTGGGTTTTGAGGGGCAGCCGCATCGAAATCCTGGATCGGGTATCGGAAATACTTGCAAAAAAGATAACGCCCTTGGATCGACGGGCCCTGAAACGCTTGTCGCAAAAAGGTCATCACATGATGGTCATCAGCTGTGGTACAATGGATCTGATAGAAGCAACCCTGCAACGCGCAGGGCTGGATCGCCATTTTGAAATCGTGCCCACCAACCGGTTTAAAAAGATAAATGGCCGCATCAGCGCTATGGCCTACCGTATACTAAGGCCCGAAGATAAATTGGTGATAATTCATTTTCTGAAATTATCTCCCGACAATACTATCGCCATCGGCGATGGGTATACAGACCTTCCCCTGTTAGACTGGGCATCAGTTGCGGTTATGATGGACCGCAACGGTAAGAAAAAACAGAAATACTCGGGAAAGGATTATATTTTTATCTCATCCATAGCCGAACTCGAGGAGATCATCGTTAAACAGGCAACCTGCCGGAGTTCTGATATCTATTAATTCAGGGGTCGAGGCAGATAGGATGTCCGCCAACTTCACATTTGGACTGTTGCGCCAAGAGATTAACATATGACCACGCAAGCACTGATCGTGTTCGATATGGATGGGGTCATCATTGATGTCTCCGGTTCATATCGGGAAACTGTCAGACAGACTTCCAGATTGTTTTTTAAGGGGGCCCGTTTCTGGGAAGACCTGCCGGATCCGCTGTTCTCATTGTCCGATCTGGCGGCAGTAAAACAATCCGGGGGATTGAATAATGACTGGGATCTGACCTTTGCGGTTATCCAGCTGCTTGGCAGGGTCGTTAAAATACCAAAAGATATTGAAGACCGCGACCCCTGGTCAAGACACCGCAAAACAATTGTCCAATGTGATGTGGCCGAGCTGATACGATATCTTAAATCCAGCCAAAACCCTCTCGTCAACTTGATGAAAAACAACCGCAAAGCAAGAAAGAGCATTATCAGCAGCTTTTATCAGGGCGATGTCGGCAGCGGCAATATTATCAAACAAATTTTTCAGGAATCATACCTTGGCAAAGAACTTTTTGAGGCCACCTATGGTATTCCGACAAAATTCCATCACTCGGAAGGATATATTAAAAAAGAAAAACTTCTGCTGGAACATTCTTTTCTTGAACATCTTTCAGACAAGAATATCCTGGCCATTGCAACCGGCCGCCCCAGGGCTGAGGCAGACTATGCCCTGGATCTTTTTGATTTGAATCAATATTTCACGACGATCTATGCACTCGATGATTGTCTCAGAGAAGAGAAAAGGATACTCGAAAAGGAAGGGCGAAGAGTGTCCTTGGCCAAGCCAAATCCGTTTATGCTGGATGGCGTTGCTGAGGCCTGCCAGGATGCCGTCTCCGAATATTATTATGTGGGCGACATGCCTGATGATATCCTCGCCGCCAAACGGTCAAAAACGGGGTTTGTAGCTGTCGGCATACTTTTTTCATCACCCGACAAAGACTCATTGAAAAAAAACCTGGTGCAGGCCGGTGCGGACCATATCGTTGACGATGCTGCAGAATTGATTCTTCTGGTCGAGTCCGGCAAGAGCTGAGTTGCAGATTGGCGATTGTATGGTATCATCTACGTTGCGCCGCGTCATCATCTTCCTGGCCAGGGATCTGAGGATCTTGGCAATCCACAATCCAAGCACAAAGATAACAATCGCCGCAATAACTTTCCGTCGATTTTTTTCTCGACCTTCACGAAAGGAAGATATCTGTTTCAGACAGCTTCCCTGCAAGCCCCGCCTTAAAAGGCGGGGCTTGCAGGGAAGCGAACCGGTCAAATAAGCGCCGGCCGGGCCGGCACGGCGATCGTCCGAGTGGTGGAAGCGCAAATGCGGATCCGTCCTAAGGGAATGTTCCCAGGCCGCACCGACCGGAGCCAGGATAGCGCCCAGTTCTCGAGAAATCTGACGGTAGGCATCCGTCAATGTCTTCTGGGACTCGGGACGCTTGCGGTTGGCCCAGGTCATATAAAAAATCGTATTGGCCCCCTGGTTTCTGATCTCGGCATCCAGCAGGCGTGCATACTTGAACATGGATTCGTTGTCCTCCAGGGGACCACCGCTCCGGCCTTGAAGTACCACATAGTTCCATGCTTTGGCTTTTAGTAAATTGCGGGTTTTCTGATTATGCCAGTGCCATGCCAAGCCCACACCCTCACCGGTAACCTGCTCTGCGGTTAGCAGATTTTTTTCTTTAGCGGCTGGAACCGAAAATGTCGTAGCGGCAGATCACAAACTCTGAGGCAGCTGCCCTCATTAGGCCCGGCGGGGCAGCCCACGCTCACAACATTAGATCCAATACTTCCAAGGGCCGGTCGATCAATACTTTACAACCGTTTTTGAGCAGCTCCTCCGCCGTACGAAAACCCCAGGTTGCACCTACCGGGAACATGGATGCGGCCACTGCGGTCTTCATATCCACGGCACTGTCCCCGAGGTAGAGAAATTCCGCCGGCCCGAGGTTGAGTTGTTTAGCTATTTGGAGTGCACCGGCCGGATCAGGTTTCGGGGGAACATCCTCCCGCTGACCGAAGACAACTTCAAATGGCCAGTTTCCCAAGAGGTCGTCAACGCAATGTCTGGTGAAATCGTGGGGTTTGTTGGACAAGACAGCCATTTTGCATCTTCGCGCCGTCAACGCATCCAGCATTTCCGGAATGCCCGGATAGGGTTTTGTCTTGACCTTCCAGTTGCGGCCATAATCTTCAAGGAATGCCCTCAAGCAATTGCGGATGACGTCAGCCGCGCGCTTTTCTTCCGGCAAAGCGCGTGTTATCAGCATGGCCGATCCGTCACCGACAAAATAACGATAGGCTTCCAACCCGTGCGCTGGGAAACCGCTTGCCGCAAGAACGCGGTTTACCGAGTCAGCCAAATCCTCCAGGGTATCGAGCAGGGTACCGTCCAGATCGAAAATGATAGCTTTGTAAGACATGCACGTCCAATTAAATGAAGGGTCGGGGTATTTATCCTTATGAAGCCACTTCTTTGGATTTACGCTCTTCGACCGCTTCTTCAAATTCGGCGTAAATCCTGTCCAACTCCTTCTGGATATTCTCGGGACGCGGCTCGGGTTTGTAGTTTTCGAGAATGTCGAGGGATTTTTCATAGGCCACCTCAACAATATCCGGCGAACCGGCAGCTTCCCAATTCTCTCTGGTGTCCCGATTCATCAGTTTGGGGTGAGACAGCCGTTTAAAATGTTCATAGGTATGTTCATGGGTAATAAACTCCCCGGCCGGTCCGACATCCCTGATCACGTCCATGGCAATGTTCTCTTCTGATACTTTTATGCCCTCCACAACCTTGAGCACCATATCCAGGAATTCGTTTTGCAGCAACGCGGAAGCGTAATCCCAGAGCATGGCGCTGTCGAGCATCCCGACCCCGTAAATCATATTGGCACCTGCCAATGCTGGTATAATCGCGGTCAGGGTGAACTCGTGGGCGGACTGAGCGTCGCATTTCTTGCTGTCCGTCTACCCGCCTCCGACCCAGGAAGGCATTTTATAAAATTGGGCCAATTTTGCGAGGGCCGCGCTGATCATGGCCATCTCCGGGGCACCCATGGCTGCCAGTGTGGTGCCCATGTCCATGATACTGGTGGAGCCGGCATACACCATCGGCGCGCCTTTGCGGACCAGCTGACCCAGCGTAATGGAGCCCAACACTTCTGCGTTGTGGGTGACCAAGGTACTTGCCAGGTCGACACAAGTCGTGCCACCGGCCAACCCCAATCCGTTGAGTTTGATGGGGACCCCGAACTTGCAGCATTCGATCAGCACATCGGTTGCCTCTTCGGAGAGAATCAAGGGACTGACGGGGTCGGCTGAAGCGGTAAACAAGGGACTGTGTCTGAGCTTATCTTCTCCGCCGGCCACAACAGCGCCCATTTTTACGGCCGCATTAAAATGCTCCACGGTGTAAATGCCCAGAAAGCCGTGCTTTGAGGAATAACTGAGAAAAGACCAGGTATTGTAAATACTGGCCATATCTTCATCCAGATCGCGCGGGGTAAGCGGTCTCTCCCAGCCGACAATATTATCCAGCGTGTCTACAAACCGCACGGTGTTGTCCACGTCCGCTTTGGTCGCATACCGCGGCTTTCGGGTGACGGGGTCCATTAATGCCGGTGCTTCGCCGAAATTGACAAAGCCCGTTTTTGACCCGCCGGGAACATAGTCGTTTTCGGGATTAATGGCACGGGCCCGATAGGTCGCCGGGGTGGATTGGATGGCATCTTCCACCAAATTGGCCGGAATTTTGACGATTTCGCTTTTGTTATCGACGACACATCCGTTGTCGCCCAAAATGTCCCTGGCGTTTTGGCTTTTCACCTGCAGTCCGATATTCCAGAGCACATCGAGTGTTGCCAGATGAATTTGCTCCAAGTCGGCAGGGCTGAACACGTTCAACCCAAAGCTGCGTGCCTGGAGCATATTGGCATATTGATAATTAACAGTCATGGTGTTCCTCCCACAGTATTAATAAAAGGATAATTTCCGCCTCATACCTCCCGAGGCCGAGTACCAGCAGGTTTTATCATCTGATTTGGCAACATATCATCATACAGTGCGTGTTAAATAGTTGAGGGGTCGGGGTGTATGTACGGCAAGAAAAAAACACCCCGACCCCTGAAATAGTTAATCCGAGAAAAAGGGAATTAATTGATTGACATGAAGAACACCGTCAAATTCAAACGGTTTATGGGATTGTTTCAGGATGCCTTTTTCGCCGTCCGGATCGCCCAGAGAAGTCACCACGATCGAAGCGTCACTCAAATCCTCGTTCTCCGTATAAATGTTCGTGGTCGCAACGCATCTCAGACCGGCTGCTTTGGCAGCCAGGATGCCGTTGCGTGAATCCTCGATCACGATACATTGATCCGGTTTTAGACCGGACCGCTCCAGAGCCAGAAGATAGATTTCCGGATCCGGTTTTTTCTTGCTGACCACATCGCCGGCAAGGACAAATTCGAGATCGATATCCCCAAGCATGCCTTTGGCAATGGCATTGGCCGACCGTTCGTTGGCGGTTGTACACACCCCCAGACGCAGACCGGCCGTCATAGCTTCTTTCATGAGCCTTTTCACGCCGCTTCTCAACGGAAGAACGCCGCTTTCAACCATATCAACAAATATGGCGGTTTTCTTCTTGTGAAGTGACAAGAGTAATTCGGCGTCCTTGTCGGGATGACCTTCAAGAATGATTCCCTTTTCGGTGAAATAATGGCGCATCCTCTCTTTGCCGCCCGAAATGGCAAGCAATTCTCCATAGGTGTCGACGTTCCATTCGAAATCGTAGCCGACTTCTTTAAACATTTTGTTGAAGGCCACCCGGTGGCCGTCTTTTTCGGTATCGATGATGACACCGTCCTGATCCCAAAATATGGCTTTTAATTCGGACATTGCTCCTCCTTCCCTGATAAATGTTACCGGCTGACGCACCAGGCCAATGCATTGGAGGATCGGGAAGTTTTTGTGCTGATAATAGCGGAATACATTAACCGTCCGTCTCCGTGGGCGGCTCAAAAACTCCCGATGCCTGTACTCATCGGGGGACCGGGTCAATTTTTTCGCCCCTCAAAGCAATAGCTCTTAGGCCTTTCCCGCTGACCCCAGCAAATCAATCCAATAGACGATTTTATCTTTGATCGATTCTTTAACGGCGATATCAATTTTGCCCGGATTGTATTCATCTCTATGGGATGAAATATAGTCGTAAGTGGAATCAATCAATGCGTGCTTCAAATCCGTCGAGACATTAAATTTGGATCCCCCCAGAGATATCAATTTTTTGGCCACATCCGGCTTGAGACCCGTACCGCCGTGAATGACCAGGGGTACCCGAACCTGTTTGCCGTTGATCATTTCGGCTATTTTTTGCAGCCGATCAAAATCAAGTTTCGGATCCTTGGTTTTGTAGACACCGTGGGCTGTCCCGATGGCCGGCGCAAAAATATCAACGCCGGTCTGATCAACAAACTCCAGTGCCTGTTGCGGATCACACAGGGCCGCTTCGTCTTCTGCAACTTTGACCTGATCTTCCACGCCGGAGACCGTACCCAGTTCTCCCTCCACCGAAATATTGCCGAGCCCGTGGCAGTAATCACATATCAGTTTGGTTTGACGAATATTCTCTTTGAACTCCTGCTTGGATGCATCAATCATGATGTTGGTGTAACCTGCATCTGCACATTGTTTACAATATTCGACATCGCTGCAATGATCCAGATGCAGACAAATGGGGATGGGAGCGGCTTCTGCCAGAGTCCGGTAAATAGAGACCAGGACTTTGGGGTTTAAAAATTTGGAAGGGGTTACCGAAGTTTGAATAATCAAGGGTGCCTTTTTGTCTATGGCGGCTTCGACGACAGCTTCCATTTGAATCAGATTGGTAATATTAAAGGCGCCGACGGCATATTTTTCCTCCGTTGCTTTCAAAAGCATATCTTTTGCATTGACGATAGACATCTCTTCCTCCTGTTATTTAAACGTTGGTCGGAAACGCTGAACTTCGGGTTTTATCCAAAATAGTCTTTGATAAACTTCAGAAACCTTTCGTTTTCTTCGTCGGTGCCGGGGGTCACTCTGAAATAACCGCTTTTGCCATGGATTTCTCCGATTCTTTTGAGATAGATTTTTTCCATGTCGATGGCAGCCTCTAAAATCTCCGCGGTGCTTTTACCGGTCATGGTGGCATCAATCAGCATGTAATTGCCATGGGCCGGATAGGGTTTAAGACCCAGTTTCTGGAGTTCTTTGTAAAAAATATCCATCCAGCGGTTGTTGTGCTCCACCTTGGCTTTAATTTCTTCGGGATTGTCCAGAACCGCTTCTGCCGCTGCGGCTGACATCAGGCTGACGTTCCAGGGCAAAAACATGATATTAAATGCGTTGATCATCTCTTCGGTTCCCAGCACAAAACCGAATCTGATACCGGCAAAGCCATGGGCTTTGGATAATGTAACGGATAAAAATACCTGCGGATATTTTTTAATCAGAGGCGCTTTGGTTTCAAATTCAGGATGATAATCCCGATAGGCCTCATCAATGCACAAGGGAACGCCGGTTTCGCAAAATCGAATCAAATCGCTATCATCGATAAATACCCCGGTCGGATTGTTGGGATTAATAATCAATATCAGTTTCGTTTTTTCATTGATGGCATTGAGCATACCTTCCACGTCGTACTGCAGGTCGCTCTCACGTAAGGGTATTTGAACGACTTTTGCCCCGCAAAGTTCGGCTCGGGGCGGAAACAGCCCGAATGTCGGCGTGGACATGATGATCTCATCGCCCGGTTTCAAAAATATCCGCATCATGGAGTCAATAATTTCCGATGACCCATTGCAAAGGGCCACATTGTCCGGGCCCAGATCATACATTTTGCCGATTTTGGTTCGCAAGTTTTTCATGCTGTCCGGATAGCGGTTACCTTTCTTGACGGCTTCCATTACAGCGTTGACCACCTTGTCCGAAGGCGGAATCGGGTTTTCGTTGAGCATCAGCCGGCCATGGTCCGGGTTGGCCCAAGCTTTGTCCAGGATGGCGGTGTTGTATTCCCTTGCCGTTAGCAGCCATGGTACAAACCAATCTTTTAGATCTTTCATTTTGATCTCCTTTCGTCACAATTTTTCAGGGTTTACAAGACATCTGACACACCGTGGATTATCATAAAATCACAGCATCATCATACGGTCAAAGAAGGCAAATTGTTTTCTTTTATCTGATAGCTTCCGAGCTCGATTTCGAATATGTATTTATCCCCGCGATAGTAAGAATATAGAACCTCGATGGGGACATTGTGGTCATTGTAAGTGATACTCTCCATGTATAATCCCGCTGAATTTTTCGGCAGCTTGAAAAGACCGGCAATTTTGCCGTTCAAATTCACGGCTCTTATACACTGCTCGCAACGATTGAGGACAGTGTTAAACTGCTCTGATATAAGCTTATACATGGAACCGGTAAGATCCATATCCAAAATGGATTTAAACATTTCACCGGGAAGATAGCTTTCTTCATAAACCAATGGGATACCGTTGCCTGACCGCAGACGTTGGATCTCGACAACGTTTCCCTTGGGCCTCAAAATGAGGCTCTTGGCCACCGTTTCAGGTGCAAGCACCAGCCCTTTGTTTAACAGGGTTGTCTTTTCCGCTATGCCGATTTCACCCAAATCGTCTCGGAAGCTCGATATACGCTCGAGTTTATGCTTGAACGCCTCCGGCCGGTTAACGGTTACAAAGTTACCCATGCCCCTTTCTTTTCTGACGAGGCCTTGGGCGGTTAATTCAGATATCGCCTGTCGCAATGTATTTCGGTTGACCCCGCACATTTTTGACAGCTCGATTTCAGACGGCAACTTCTCACCGTCCATCAACCGGCCCGCTTGAATGAGATCTCTTAGCCAAGCACTGATCTGCAGATATTTGGGAATTGGATTTGAAGGATCAACAATTTTCACGAGATGTGACTTTCATTCATGGGGAATAGTATTCAAAGCAGTTTCACCCCCCTTGCGCGCCGGCCTCCGACCAGCTGCACTCGACCTGAGCAGTTCGACCCTGAGCTCACTGCCGAAGGGCTCATGTCGAAGGCAGCCGAGTGGTTTGTGTTTTTGCAACAATAGATCGCAAATTCACTCAAAAAGAGGTTTTGAAGCCACTTTTCGTTATAGATGTCTATACAAAAATTATTTCTCTCGAAAAGTCAATAAAAAATTGCAAAACGTCTCTGGCTAACGTAATTATAACAAAAGGGCGTGGGCCGAAGGTATCGGGTTGCCCTCAGAATTTATGACCGCAAAAAAATACCCTGACCCCGCCCTCGGCTGCCTTTGCCTCCTCGCTAAAATGCGGGGCTTGGCGGCAAGGTCACCGGTCAGGCTATCCTGAGCCGGACCCCGGATGGTCGTTGACTTCAAGCCGGGCCGTGTGGTAACGAATGATCCCATTGGGGGAGTGAAAAACTCTGGCCCAGAGAACCAGGCTTTTTAATAACCTTTTGGTGATAATTTACCGAGGGACCTGTAAATTCGAAATACCAAGATCGAAAAATTATATTGCGACAACAAGTGACATAAGTATTTTATCATTTAATTTCCATTTTGTTTCCCCTCCGGGTAAGCCGATGGCACGCCATCTCCTGCGTCGCCAAGGGTTCGCCGCAGTTTACCACGGCTTGACTTCGGCTGAGCTCAGTCGATGCCCACCCTTGGTGTGGACGCCTTGGATCTGGCGCACCCTCGACTTTTGCTCGATTTGGGTACAGGCCTTCAACAGCAGGGACAATTCTATTAAAGTGGCAGAACTTCCCGGGTCACTGTTAAAGGGGAAGAAAATATGCGATTTTCGGAATTGTTGACCTCTCAGCAGGTGGAACTCATTCATCAGGCCTCGGGTGAGATTCTTGAAAATGTCGGCATTTTAGTCCGCAATCAAAAGGCCCGTGATATATTTAGCGGTCACGGTTGCTCGGTGGATTCAAAAACAGAGATTGTAAAAATTCCCCGTCCTGTCGTCGCTGAATATCGCCGAATGTTCGTTCCGACCTTCACCTTTATGGGGCGAGAGCCCCAATTTGACCGAACCCTGCCAAACGACAGCCCCATAATGGTGACTGCCAGCTCCGCCCCCAATATCATTGATCCACAAACGGGCGAGGAACGTCGGGCGACTTCCGGCGACATCGCCAATATCGCCTTTTTAATCAATGAACTGCCGGGGTTTGATGTTTTTTCAGTTTCCACGCTCGCCGATGATGCCCCTGTGGATCAATTCAGCCTTTCACGGTTTTATCCGGCCTTAAAAAACTGCCTCAAGCCCGTGCGCGGAAACACTCCGAATATGAGAGACCTGCTGCAGATTCTCCAACTGGGCGCCCTCATCGCCGGCAACCAGGGTGCTTATCAGCAACGGCCGCTTATCACGCATCATTGCTGTCCGGTGGTCTCTCCGCTGACCATGGACGTCAATTCCACTGAAATTCTCATCTATTTGGTCGAAAACAGATTGCCGGTTTATGGAACCGTTGCGCCCAACGCCGGAATGACTGCGCCCATGTCCCTGCTGGGAACATTGACGCTGGGTAATGCCGAATTCCTGGCGATCGGTGTTCTTATGCAAATGATACGGCCCGAAACCCCTCTGATTTATGCGGCATTATCCACCGTGGCCGACATGCGTAGCGGAAGTTATGCCCCGGGGGCAATTGAAACCGGAATATTACAGATGGCCCATTCTCAAATGGCACGCTTTTATGGGGTGCCCTCAGGCGGTTACATCGGCTTGACCAATGCCCATACAAACGACGCGCAATCAGGCTTTGAGACCGGTATGAACACAACGGCGGCTTTGTTGGCCGGTACGGATATGTTCAACACGGGGGGATTGTTAAGCAGCCTTTTGACGTTCGATTACGGCAAAGCCGTCATCGACAACGACATTGCATTGATGTATAAACAAATCAAAAAGGGCCTAAATTCCAATGAAAATGACCTCTGCGCGGATCTGATAGGTCATATCGGCCCCGGTGGCAGTTACATGGAGTGCAGCCACACATTTGAGAACATGCGCGCTGCGGCCTTGTTTCCCTGGGTCGCAACACGGCAGATGCGCTCCCGCTGGGAGGATGCCGGGCGACCCGATTGCCATCAGCGGGCAATGAGCGCGGCCGATAAAATACTGCAAAAAAATAATCCGGCAGTTTTTGCGCCGGAAGTTGAAACCCGAATACGTGATTGTTTTAAAGATATTGTGCCGGGCGATGCCATATGGGCTTGGCGGGCTAAAATGGCACCCGATGCCAAGAGACAGGGCTGATCACATCCAGTATTCCGATACTCCCTCATAGCGGTAATTTTTCAGCGAGAGTAAATTTTATACTGCCGGGGCTATTCTGGATGGCAGAAACCCGATACATCAAATTTGTATCCACAGCTGTTTGACACACTGGAGGTAATTTTTTATACTTTAAATACAATACTTTGATAAATAAGGGAATAGTTTACTTTGCGGGCTGCGAAGCTCTGCCGAACGGCAGAACCCCCGCCCTTTAGAGCGGAATGCTTCACTCAGCGCGCAAAATCTTGCAGTGGGTTTTGATCATCGCCTGCTCTTGCAGGCCGACCAAATCTTATTTCGGGAAACATACCAAGCATCGAGCAACATTCATGAAACTCTGTCCAAACTGCGAACAGTCGGTGGCCGATGAAATCAGCATTTGCCCGTCTTGCGGCAGCAAAATCGGTGATGGCAGAAAGTATATAGACGATTATCGTATCGTTGACGTACTTCATGAAGGACATGCCAGCTTTCTTTGTCGAGCCATTCGGGAGCGAACCAACGAGCACGTCATGATTCGCCTGTTTACCCCAAAATCAGGCGTCAATGAAGCGGTGGCGGCTCGCCTCAAGCAAGAGTTGGAAGAACTCAAAAAAATTCCCGATGAGGGCTTTGTCAAGCATTATGCCATCAGACGTTCGGTTGATGGGCTATGGTACCGGATCAGCGAATGGTTGGATGCCGAAAGCTGGGGATCGCTGCTGGCTTCGGGCCGTCTGAAAGACCGTCGGTTGGCTTTTGACCTTTTTTATCAAATGGCTTCCAGTATTGCACGACTGCACGAGGAAGGCTATATCATTCCGCATCTTATCCTCAACGATATCATAGCCGTCAGAGATGAAAGAGGCGAACTCAAGATAAAAATAGACTATAAATTGTCCCGTTTCTTCGACCCCAAACTCGACCGCCCGGGCCCCATGCTAAAAAGACTTTTGAGCTACCACCCCGATATCATCAATCAACGCCCCCTTGATTCCAGGAGCGACATATGGTCCCTGGGTAAAATTTTCGTAGAACTGCTGTCAGCCGACCTTGAAGTAACGAATTTTCTTGCCAAGGTGCATGAACTCCAATTATCCCCCGATACCGAGGTGCTGTTAAAAGTTATGCTGGCAAATGATCCGGATCTGCGCCCCAGGTCCATGTCTGAGGTGGCCACGTCCTTGGCCCGCATAAGAGACGAAGCGGCCACACGGCGCAAGCCTGACGTCGATTCGGATATAACCCCGGCTCGCACGATCAAAGGACTTCAAAAGAGAGTCAGCGTGTTGGCGGGCGTCGTTGTAGTGCTGTTCGTGTTCGGCTTGTTTGCCTGGTTTCAACTGGGCAGAGAAAAGAAAGAATTATCCACCATCCTTTCCGAATATGCCAATCAGTACGCGAAATCAATCGCTTTTGTGCTGGTGGAATACTGGCTGGAGGTCGATAAAGAAAAAGTGTATCGAAATTTAGCCGAAGGTACCGCATTTATGGTGGACAGTCAGGGTTACCTGTTGACCAGTCGCCATGTGGCCTGCCCCTGGCTGGAAGACCAGACGCTTTTTGCGCTGGTTGAACAATTTCGGCTGAGGGAAATGTCGCCTCATTTTGGTTACCGGATATACTTATGGTTTGAAGGCGACAAGGCCTTTAACCGCATTGCTCAGGTGATGCAAACTACCGACATAACCGACGTGTACTTCGTCGATAAGGCCTTCAGCACGGAATCAAAACCGCAATTATCGATTGCCGGTGTCGCCAAGCCACCGATGCTGACCCGGCAACTCGTCGTATCACCACTCAAAGACGACTATGCGGTGTTGAAAATCGAGCACGTACCGGCGGGCTTGACGCCTCTGCCCTTAGATACGAAGATGGTTCCCCAGGATGTTCCCAAACTTTCGCGGGTCGTCATCCTGGGATTTCCGCTGGGCCGCCGGACGCAGGACACCAGCATAAATGTCAGTGTGACTAACGGACATGTCAGGCGTTCATTTGAGAATTTGATACAGATTGATGCTTCGATTTATGGCGGCAACAGTGGCGGTCCCGTTATTGACAGCCGCGGATTGGTCATCGGCATTGTTTCCGGCGTCGCTCTGGATTGGTCCCAAGGAATAGTACCGATGGTCAGCCCTCGCTGGGATATGGGCATGATTCTGCCCATTAACAAGGCTGTAATGTTTCTGGATGAATTGAAGACCGACAAGGTCAAGTGGAACGGCATCCTGGATCTGTCCGTAACAGCCACGGTAAAAAAAATCGGTAATATCGCCAAAGAGGGTCGTTGGGCTGAAGCGATGAATCTGGCAGATGCGGAACTCGCAAAGAGCTTGCAGCCGTCATTGGTCATGGCCGCCGGAATGATGCACTTTTGCGCTGGTGATCATGAAGGAGCGCAGAAACTTTTTTCACAGCATTTATCCATGGATGCCGATAACCAGCAGGCAAGGTTAATGCTGTACTTAATCGACTGGCTAAACAACGATAAAGCGACGAGTGCTCATCGGCAAACCTTACTCGCTTTAGACTGGCGATCCTCCTATGAATTCCAGGGCTATTTGACCCGAGTTTTAGAAGGTTTAATCGACGAGGCTTCGGCCTTGAAAGGGTGGAACAGCGAGGCTGAAAAGGGCTGGCTGTATTATATAACCGGCCTTGCTCGCTTCAAGCAGGGGGATTGGGTCAAGTCCGAAAATCTCTTGCGTGAATCAGTGCTGGCGGCCGACACCGAGGGATGGGCGTTTTATTTAGCACGGGCCAAGTTGGAACAACTCCAGAAATTGCGCCGTAAATTAATCCGAAATAAAAAGCAACGTGAAGCATACAATGCTGATGTAAAGGATTTCGAGGATGCTGCCCAAAAATCCCGCTCAGAGAAGGAAGGACGTGATAAAAATCTCGCCCCCCTTTTCGCTAAAATTCAAGAGGATGCTGCCGAACTCGAGGATCGATTGGAAGCATTGAAGAAGATATTTGAAATAAGACCAGATAATTATAATACACTCGCCCTGTTAGCCCTTTTAAGTGCGGCAGACGAATCCTGGGAGAAAGCACTGGAATACACCCGGAGCTACCTACAACGGGAAAGCCGACAAAACGCCGTAACGATGAGTCTGGGACTCCTGGAACCCAATCTACTTAACATTCAGGGGCTGGAAAAAGAGGCTCGGGCAAGTCTGGAAGAATACTCACGCTCTACAACAGACCCCTGGTACATCATGATCAGTGAATACCTACTCGGTAAAAAAACCGAGGCAGCACTAAAAATGCAAGTCGGAGAGAGCCCCGAGCATCTGGTCACGGGATACACCGCTCTGGGCTTCTGGGCCGAGGGGTCCGGCAACAAAAAGCAGGCCATAAAACACTATAAAGAAGCACTGGAATCCTTTCTGGATACCTGGCCTGAGTACATATTCGCCAAGGAGAGGTTCGTGCGGCTCAAGAACCCTGACGAATAAACCGGTCGCAGGGACGCCGAGCACGCAGAGAGCCTGTTTTATTTTTACTCACCTACCCGCATCGCATCGCTTGGACCATAAGCCTAGCTGGAGGTTTAAGCAGGGGTTGATCATAATTGTACCCCCAGGTTATACTTCTCATAAGCGGTGGGCGTATCGAGCAGCTTCTCGATCTCAGCTTCAATTTGGATCCTCACCCCGCTATTTTTCCATCGGTCCCAATTTTCCAAACTGTGCCACATCGAGATTACCACCACTCTATTGGGGTCTTCGATATCACTGAGCGTCTCAGAAGAAATGTAGCCCGCCTGCTTCATTGCATTGTAGCGTGCCTCGGTGATAAGCTGACAACCATCTTTTAAACCACCGGCTTTAAACCTTCTCTTGATGAATACTTTTACAGCCATGATGCCCTCCTTTCATTAAGTGGCGGTTGTAGCGAATGTCAGGATTATGTTCCGAAATAAAGCACAATGAAGAGGTGCAGACCGGGGGGTGAATTTTTGTCGTCAAAATGTACCATCACCGCCCCCCTGGCTTGTAAATGGCCAATTATCATCAATTGCCCCCCTGCCTGCCCCTCGGAAAATCGGAATGTTATTTTGACAATCACTTTAATCTGCACTTTGTGTTTTAACACATGATAACAGTCAGTTCCGGGAACCACCCAAAACGCTTGCCCTAAAATAACTTCAGCGTTTCAATCAGAAAAATATCGGCGGGCAATTGGCGGACAGGTCAACGAAAACAGATGCGACTGGGCTGCAGATCCGATTGAGCGGGAGGGTTAACGGTCCTGTGTTTTTATGTCACAAATAAATTTAAAGTCAAATCTAATTTTAAATGGATTATTCCATCATTGACAGTAAAGGACTTTTTATATATTGGCTTTTTTGAATGGAAAGGCATAGAGGATCACCGATCACCTAGCTGCTTTTAACCGTCAACCATGCGAAAAGGAGTTGAATTATGGCATCGAATCGACCTGAAGTACCGTTGAGAAAGCTGATGGGGCCGGGCCCACTGAATATCCATCCAAGAATATATCAGGCGCTGACGGCACCGGTGCTCGGCCACCTGGACCCGGCGCATTTAAAAATTTTGGATCAAATCGGCGAGCATCTGTGCAAAGTGTTTGCAACCCAAAATCGGGTCACCAACGCCACCCCGGGGACGGGGACTTCGGGTATGGAGGCCTGTGTGACAAATTTACTCGAACCAGGGGATAAGGCTCTGGTGTGCGTGCATGGCTATTTCGGGGATCGCCTGCGGCAGATGGCAGAGAGACAGGAGGCAGAGATTACTCTCATCGAGGGGGAGTGGGGAAGACCAACAGATCCGGCCCAGGTTGAAGCGGCATTGAAAAAAGATGCGTTTAAGGTCATCACACTGGTTCACGCCGAGACATCCACCGGCGTACTCCAGCCCATGGAGGAAATCGCCGCCCTGGCGAAATCCCATGGGGCCATGATCATATTGGATACGGTAACGTCGCTGGGGGGTATCGAAGTCAAGGCGGATGAGTGGGGACTGGGCGCTGCCTATAGCTGCTCTCAGAAGTGCATCGGGGCTCCCTCAGGATTGTCGCCGGTAACCTTCAGCGACCAGGCCATCGAAGCGGTAAAAAAACGCAAACATCCCGTCCGCAGCTGGTATCTTGATGTTTCATTGTTAGACCAGTACTGGGGATCGAACCGGGTTTACCATCATACCAGTTCAAGTACGCTGTGTTGCGCGTTGCTGGAA
Source organism: Desulfobacterales bacterium (assembly GCA_050053515.1). Lineage (GTDB taxonomy): Bacteria > Desulfobacterota > Desulfobacteria > Desulfobacterales. The sequence goes on from JASFTQ010000010.1 coordinate 19,572, forward strand.
GCGCTGCTTTTGATCGAGGAAGAGGGGCTGCAGAATCGGATTGCCCGGCATCTAATAAACCACAAGGCCCTGGTCGCCGGCGTGGAGGCCATGGGGCTGGACATGGTCGTCCGCCCCGAGCATCGTTTACCGACCCTGAATACGGTTCGAATCCCCGAGGGTGTGGATGACATGAAGGTCCGCAGTTACTTGTTGGAAAAATTCAATCTGGAAATCGGCGGCGGTCTGGGGGTTTTCAAAGGCAAGGTATGGCGCGTAGGACTGATGGGCTATTCTTCATCGGCTGAAAACGTCTTGTTTTTCATCTCCTCGCTGAGCCATACGCTGGCTCTTCAGGGATTCAAGACCGATTTAACGGCCGGGCTGGATGCCGCCATGTCCTCGCTGAGCGCATAATGTTATAAGCCCTTTTACTTGTAGATTCTCGCGCGGCTAAAGACAATGGTTCACGCAAAATCCTTGCCGGGAACACCCTGCCGTTGCGCCAGGCGCAACTGTGGTGTGCCCGACACCCTTTCCACTGTTTGGGGCTTACGGGGTCACCGGTGGCATCTCGGCGCGGTAAAACGGTGGCCGCATTATGCCCCCCGTCGAAGGCGAGTTTCGCAACATGGTAAAACACTCAGGCGATCCCCCATGAAAGCATCGGCCGCATAAAACCCTACCTTTCATCAAAAAACAGCTCATCGGGCACATGATTGAAATCGGAGAAATAAACGGCGTTCGAAATTTTTGAAGGGAGGTACTCTGATGAGTTACGGATATACCGGAAAAATACTGCATGTCGATTTGGGTGACAGAAACATCGCTGTCGAGGAAAATGACGATGCCTTCTACCGGACATATCTCGGCGGACGCGGCGTCGGTTACCAGTACTTGCTTAAAAAAGTGCCACCCCGGATTGACCCGTTTTCGCCGGAGAACATTTTGGTTCTGGCGACCGGCGTCATGACGGGCGCGCCGCTGGCGGCATCCTGTCGTTTCGCGGCGGTTGGCAAATCTCCCCTCACGGGAACTGCCGGAGAGTCGGAAGCAGCCGGTTTTTTCGGACCAGAGCTCAAAAAGGCGGGTTTCGACGCCATTGTGTTACGGGGCCGGTCTGAAAATCCGGTCTATCTTTGGATAACCGATGGAAAGGCAGAAATCAAAAATGCCGGACATTTCTCCGGATCAAGCACCCGGGAGGCTGAGGACACCATCAGAAATGATTTGGGCAGTGATAAGATCCGGGTGGCTCAAACCGGGCTGGCCGGTATGAACAAAGTTCGCTTTGCAAATATCACCAACAATCTCGGTAATTTTAACGGAAGATGCGGCTTCGGCGCTCTGATGGGTGCCAAAAATATCCGTGCGGTAGCGGCACTGGGCACCACTAAAATAAAAATTCACGACCGTGAGATTCTACGCCGGGCCGCCCAGGAATATGCCAAAACCTTCAGAGACAATCCATTGGGCGAAGCGTTGTATGTTTATGGGACAACCGCTTTTCCGGAATTGTTGTCAGCCGGTGGCGCACTTCCTGTTGATAATTTTCGGCGCAGCAGCCTTGATGATGCATCGCCGGTCAGCGGAGACAATTATAACAAATTATTGTTGAAGAAAAGGAAAGGCTGCCACGCCTGCCCGATACGGTGCAAACGCGGAATTTCCCTGAGTGATCCTAAATATGGTGTCGATTCGCGCTATGGAGGACCCGAATACGAAACCATTGCCGCCTTGGGCACCAACCTGAATATCACCGATTTGAAAGCCATCGCCAAGGGTAATGAAATCTGTAACCGTTACTGTATGGATACCATATCGGCGGGGATGACCATCGCATTTGCCTGCGAGTGCTTTGAAAGGGGTATCATTACGAAGGCAGACACCGACGGTATAGAGCTGCGTTTTGCAGATTCTGAATTGATGATTCGTTTGCTTGAGATGATGGCGCGACGACAGGGATTTGGGGATCTTTTAGCCGAGGGAATGGCGCGTCTGGCCGCAAAATGGAAAGTGAAAAACAACCCCTGCGATCTATCTGTAAAAGGCCAGGAGATACCCATGCACGACCCCCGGGTAAAAGTCGGCGTGGGACTGGGCTACGCCATAAGCCCTTACGGCGCTGATCATATGTCTGTCCCCCACGACCCTTTTTTCAGCCAGGAAGGCTCATTTTCATTAACATCCGTTATGCCGCTGGGTATTCACAAACCAATGCATCCTACAGATATCACTACAGAAAAAGTCAGAAGCTTTATCGCTCTTGAAAACCTGTGGCGGATGATGGACGCCCTGGGGCTCTGCGTGTTTGGTTTCGCTCCGCGGGGCGTTATGCCTCTGGATATGATGGTCCAATGTCTGAACGCCATTACCGGCTGGAATGCCAGTCTTTATGAATTGATGAAAGCCGCTGAAAGAGGGACGATGATGGCTCGGGCCTTTAACAGCCGTGAGGGATTTAATATTAAAGATGACCGATTGCCGAAACGGCTGTTTGATCCAAAGCCGGATGGCCCCAATGCCGGTAAGAAAATTTTTAAATCGGAGGATTTCGATAAAGCCTTGTATATGCTTTACGAGATGATGGGTTGCGACCCTGCAACCGGCAGACCCTCGCGCGGCAAGCTGCTGGAGTTGGGTTTGGAATGGGTCGCGGAATTATTATATGGGTCAGCGGACCGTTAAATTATATAATAATGCCTATTACTTAAAGCATGACTGCCGGCAGGCAGACCTCGCGAGGGTCTGCCTTTTTATTGCTAGTTCCTAAAAAATCCATTAAAATATAAGGACCTCCCAGTCACCTCCGGCGTGGCGGGCACAGCGGATCCCAAAATTCGCCCCTGGCTGAAAAGATGCCGGCATAATGCAATACGGCAATAGCCTACTTCGCCAGCCTACTCCGCCGAAGTAGTGTCAGCTATGAAGGCCGGAAAGTGGTCTTTGGCTGCGACGGCTGAACTGGAATGATGATATCCATTTAGCAAATCCAAAGACGTGAAATGGAATGAACCAGAATGTTGCAGAACTTATCAAAATTGAATATCGTGCGCATTGGCAGCGACATCACCTACAGCAGTCTTAAAGAAATTGGAAATCATATTTTGGAATCATTTCGAGGTATCATCGAAGATTTCGAATTAACCCATCACGATACCCCTGTCGTGGAAAGTATCGATGCCCAACTGTTAACGATGATACTTTTTGAAGAAATCGGCGGACACACGCTGGGCATTACGGATGCGGATTTAAAGACCAGAGATGACGATGAGTTTTATAATTCAATCTTTGGCGGCAAGAACCCTAAAAACAATGTTGCTGTGGTCTCTACCAAAAAACTCAGCCCCGATAAAATCATCTCGGAAAAAGACTATGGTTTGTTTATCGATCGAACCTTAAAGGTTTCTTTGCACGAAGTCGGCCATAATTTAGGCTTAACCGATCATGCCTCGTACAAAATCGTTAAGGATGGCACTCTGTGCCCGATGAGCAGAGGGGAATTCAATAAATTCGGATTCAAAGGCTATGTTACCATCGTTATCGATGGACGGGGTTTAAATTTTTGTGATGAATGCAGTTATTTCCTGGCTCAAGTATATGGGACCAAAAATTGAACATGCTTCAAAATTAGCTCCCCCCCCGGGTTTCGATGTCGAGTGAAGCTCCCCGCCCCCTGTGGGGCGGGGAGCTTCACAACCGAAGAAATATCGCGGAATCCTATTTCATTTGACAATTCATTTGCTTTTTTGTAATTTTCAATCCACGGACTCACAAGATACCGTCTCTGTTTTCTCCCCCATCGCTTTTGCAATTCATTTGCCGCTGATTGACTGTCCGTACCAGCTGGCTGTCCTTAGGCGCAAATCTCGAAATTAACCGGAGAATTTTGCCTGGAACTTTATTCAAAATTTCACGGTAAACCTTTCCAAAATGGTCTTTTTCTAAGCTTCTCTGAAGGTTTGATATTACATCTGGGACCGGAAGTGGTCTTAAAAACTCAGATTTGGCTCAAGGGCACCGCCATCATTCGGCGGGGTTTGTAAACCATTTATCGTATTTGCAAAGCGTTTCCGCAAGAGTAACTGTATGAGCTACCCCAAAAGGAGGAATTATCATGATTGTAAAAGAAATAGACCTCTTCAAAAATATTGCGCATGAGGTCATCAACAAAATAGCAGAAGTCTGCTCCGAGGAAAAATACGATAAAAATACGGTTCTTTTTGAAAAGGGCCAGGAGGCAAGGTGCCTTTATATTCTGGAGGAAGGCACCGTTAACATTGTTATTCAGAACGGGGGCACCCTGACCTATTCTCTTTCGGATCAAGGGGAGGTGTTTGGGTGGTCCAGCATGGTTGACGCCGGCACATACACGGCCTCGGGCGTCTGTGCCACGGACGTAAAGGCAATTAAAATCGAGAGGGAGATGTTGGATAAAATATTTGACATTCATCCGGATGCCGGCCTCAAAATTTTAAAGCGACTGGCCGGTGTAATTTCGGGTAGACTCTCAAATGCCTATCGGGATTTATTGTCTTCCAGAAGAATTGATTCCACGCCCTCCTATGGGTAAAAGCAAAATTAGAAAAAGCGCACATCGGCGTATTCAGTGTCAGGTCCGATAGGGACATTATTTGATAAGTTTGCACCTGCGGACAGCCTGGTCGCTATTTTGAATAAGGCCCGAGGAAAAAATGTTAAAAATGAACCTATATGTTAATGCGCGTCCCCTACTTCTATTTCTTTTCTTATTGCTATTGAGCGGTTTCGTCAGTCACCCCGCATATCCGCCGACCGTTGAACCGAAAACTGAACAACTCATAAGCGCAGAACCATTTGTCTATAGGATCGAGCCTGAACCCAGGGGTGGTGAGGCATACAAGCTGATGCATCTTGTGCCGGTTGGCATAGATGTTTTCTGGAGATTCAAGACTGATTTCAAAGGTGATTTTTTAAAAACCAACAAACATGTCGCATGGCAACGAATCATCCGAAAAGCGCCGAATGTGGTTGTAGTAGAAAACCGTCTGTCCAACAGACCTGACGTAATATACAGATGGCGAAACATACTGCAGCCGAAGAAATATCGCTTGGACTATTTTCTAGAAAACCCGTAACTCTGTAAGCAGCGGTTCCACCCTGGTCACTTCCAATTGGAACCGTTTGATCGATACACCAAAGTTTCTCATGCGGCTTACTTCGATTTTTTTGGAGCTTCCCTATGGGTGAGCTATCCCTGGGAGGGCGGCATGATCAAATTCCTGGGGTGCATCGCCCCTTGGGAGCGCAATACCATATTGCAATTCAAAGATGACTATGGGATGAAAACCAAAAAATAAAAGAGAATTCTTTAGAAATTTCTAAAAGCATGTTTTATTGGTGAAAAAACGCATGGCTTCGAAAACCAACCATTCCCCGGTGTTTTAGAAAGGAGTATCGCTAATGCCTGATATTGCAAAAGGGTACGATGCACATCTGACGGAGTTTCAAAAAATTGCCTACATAAAATCAATGGATGAATACATCTATCAATATCAACGCTCCATCGATGATCCGGATGGCTTTTGGTCGGCACAAGCCGAACGCTATCTCTCTTGGGAAAAAGATTGGGATTTCGTTCAAAAGTACGATTTCGAGACAGCCAAAATAGAGTGGTTCGGGGGCGGCGTTCTAAATGCCACCTTCAATTGCCTGGATCGACATCAGGATTCATTGAAAGATAAAGTTGCTTATTATTGGGAAGGGGATAATCCTGCGGAATCAAAACACGTCACTTACGGGGGGCTTTACGAGCAGGTCAATAAATTTGCTGCCGTTTTAAAGTCAAATGATGTTCACAAGGGCGATCGCGTAATCATCTATATGCCCATGATCGTGGAGCTACCGGTGGCCATGCTCGCCTGCGCGCGAATCGGAGCCGTTCACAGTGTTGTATTCGGCGGGTTCAGTGCCGAAGCGCTGACGAACCGCATCCGGGATTGCCGGGCAAAAATGGTGATTACAGTCGACGGCGGTTATCGCGCTGGAAAAGTGATTCCCTTGAAAAATACGGTCGATGAAGCGCTTAACAATTGTCCGGAGGTTGAAACCCTGATCGTCTTCAATCGCACCGGTCAAACCATTGATTTAAATCCGGAACGCGAAATCTGGTGGCACGAAGCCGTGGCCGATCCCGATCTGCCGTCCTATATCGCCCCTGCATCCATGGATGCCGAGGATCCGTTGTTCATTCTGTATACCAGCGGCAGTACCGGCAAGCCCAAGGGGCTCGTCCACACCCATGGCGGATACCTGCTTTATGCGGCAATGACCAATCGACTGGTATTCGACCTCAAAGACCACGAGATCTTCTGGTGCACGGCCGACATCGGCTGGATCACCGGACACAGCTACACAATTTACGGTCCGTTGGTTAATGGATTTAGCAGCATTTTATTCGAAGGCGTACCCTCATATCCGGATTACGGCCGCTTTTGGCAGATTGTCGAAAAATATAAGGTCAATAAATTTTACACCGCTCCAACGGCAATTCGTGCCCTGGCCAAAGAAGGCTCGGAATACGTGAAAAAATACGATATTTCCTCTTTAACCCTTCTCGGAACCGTCGGAGAGCCCATTAATCCTGAAGCCTGGCGCTGGTATTATCATTATGTGGGTCGCGACTGGTGCCCCATTGTGGATACGTGGTGGCAGACCGAAACCGGCGGCCACATGCTTACGCCATTGCCGGGGGTATCACCGGTAAAGCCGGGCTCCTGCGCCTTTCCATTTTTTGGCGTAGACCCGGTGATTCTCGATGACACCGGAGAAGAAGTGAAGTATCCAAATCAGGAAGGCTACCTGTGCATCCGCAAACCTTGGCCGGGCATCGCCCGCACCGTTTACGGTGACCATGATCGCTTTATCGAGACGTATTTCAGTAAAGTGCCGGGGATGTACTTTACCGGTGACGGCGCCAAAAAAGATGAAGACGGACATTTCTGGATCATCGGCCGGATCGATGACGTTCTCAACGTATCGGGGCACCGCCTGGGAACCGCTGAAATAGAATCGGCTCTGGTGCTGCACGATGATGTCGCCGAGGCAGCGGTGGTGGGATATCCGCATCCCATCAAAGGGCAAGGTATCTATGCCTTTGTGACATTAAACACCGGTGTGGCCAAGACCGATGACTTGAAGAAAGGGTTGGTGCAGCTGGTTCGTTCTGAAATCGGGCCCATTGCCACCATTGATATTCTTCAATGGGCGGATGCTTTGCCGAAAACTCGCAGTGGCAAGATTATGCGCCGAATTTTAAAAAGGATTGCCGCCGGCGAAACGGAAGAGCTGGGAGATCTTTCAACCATTGCCGACCCCACAATCATTGACGATCTGATAGCCGAAAGCAAGGATTTAAAAACGGAGTGATGCTTCGCCGTTGAAAGGCGGGCATCTGACGCTTGCCGAGGCAAGCTCAGCGGTCAACCTTGTCCCCCCTCGACGCCGGTCCATAGTCCCATCACGGGTGAAGGATCGCAAGGATGCCGGCGTTTCGGGCCGACACCTTGTATAAAGGCTGGTCATCCGTACCCGGGGCGGATCTTCGAATCCGCCTCAAAATCAGGGCTTTCGGGAATACGGTCGTAGTCATTTTGATTTTTCCAAGCAACAATATCTGGTTCGGTTGAAGGCGATTGCGATATGCGGTGTATCGACAAACACGGCAAGTCGTTCGAGGTAAAAAAGTACCGTCTCGAGGACTATGCCGGCCTCGAAACCATGTATGTGACCTTTTATCCCAAAGGTAAATTTCAGGGGATGCCGCCATTGAAGGATGAGGCCAGCCGCAAATGGATCAACGGACTGCTTGAAAATGGAGAAAACTATTTGGCCTGGCAGGACGGTATCATCGTCGGGCATGTGGTCGTGTTGCCCGATTTCGGCAAGGGGGATGCGGAGTATTTGATCTTTGTCCGGCACCCGAATCGCGGACGCGGAATCGGCAGTGAACTCACCCGCGCAGTTCTCCAGCATGCCAAAAATCTTGGTCTGGAGATGATTTGGCTGATTGTCGGTGCCACCAACTTTCCAGCAGTCGGTCTGTATCGAAAGTTCGGTTTCCGGTTTTGCCAACCTGATCTTTCGGAAACCGAACGCAAAATGATATTAAGCCTTTGAGATCCCCGATGACTTTGAAACTCGGCATAGTCAGAGACGATCGGTATTTAGAACACATGCCGGGGCACACGCACCCCGAGCATCCAAGCCGGCTAAGAGCCGTATACCGCATGCTGGATGACGAATTCCCGCACGGCTACGATGTCATTCGGGCCCAACCGGCTACCCTGGAAGTATTGGAGCTCATTCACACATCGGCCTATATAAAAAAAGTCCTGAAAACGGCTGATCACAAATTTACCAGCCTTGCGCCGGATACCCCCGCCAGCGCAAAAACATACTTATCCGCCTTCCTGGCTGTCGGAGGCTGTCTTAACGGTTTGCAAGCGCTGGTTTCCGGAAAATGTGATGTTTGCTTTGCCATGGTCAGGCCGCCGGGCCATCATGCCCTTGCGGATCGCGCAGGCGGGTTTTGCATTTTTAATAATTTGGGCGTCACGGCACGCTATGCGATCGATCAATTTGATTTCCGGCGAATTTTAATTATTGATTGGGATATCCATCACGGCAACGGCATTCAGGATTTGTTTTACCGGGAAAAAAAAGTTCTCTATTTTTCTACTCATGATATACTCCTGTACCCCTATACCGGCAACCTGGAAGAAACCGGCAAGGGGTGGGGACAGGGCTACACGATTAATATGCCCTTGCCGCGGGATCTGAACGATGCGGACATATTGCATCTTTATCGGGATATCCTCACGCCGGTTGTTCAAAGATACGCGCCGCAGCTGATACTCGTCGTCGCGGGCTTTGACGCCCACCATGAGGATCCCATCGGCAGGATGAAGGTCAGCGAATCTGCGTTTGCAGATTTAACCCGTTTGTTGATTCATTTGAGAAGCTTGGCGGATGGTCCACCAATCCTTTTTGCATTGGAGGGAGGCTACAGCAACAGGGGTCTTGCCGATTCGGTTCGCAGCGTTCTAAACATCCTGACGTCAAAGGCTGAAGCGCCCGGACTACAGGGTAGCGAGACGACTTTAGGGGCTCGGCTTGTAGCCCAAGCACGTGAAATTCATGCCCCATATAAGGTGTGGACATGATCAAAGCCAAAATACCAGCAGCCAATCCCAACGCAAATCTCAAGTCCTACAAAGATACCTATAAAACATTTCAATGGGAGAATGTGGCCCAAGAATTCACATGGCATCACAGCGGCAAACTGAACATCATTCATGAAGCCATTGATCGATGGGTGCATAATCCGAAGAAACAAGGCCAGCCGGCGATCATATTTGAAAAAGGCAATCAGCTAACCCGTTACACCTATGGAGATTTGCAGGAAAAATCCAGTCAATGGGCACATTTTCTTGCAGCGCACGGATATACGGCCGGTGACCGTCTGTTTATCTATGCACCTTCATGTGTGGAAGTCTATCTGGCCATGTTGGGCGCCTGTCGTTTGGGGGTCATTTTTTGCCACCTTTTTTCTTCTACCAGCTTTGATGATCTTGCTTTGCGGCTTGCCAACGCAAAACCCCGCGGCATTCTTACGCACCCGGACCTTGTGGAGAGGCTTCCGCCGGAGGCCAAGGAATTCGTCCGGCATGTTTTCTTAACCAAAGGGCCGCTGACCAACCTGTGGCCGAAGGAAATCATCATTGAAAAAACCCCAGATCAAATGCCCACAGCCTTTGAACCCGTGTGGCTTGAGCCGACATCACCGCTTTATATGAATTATACATCCGGTTCCACCGGTCCGCCTAAAGGGGTTGTCCACGTTCACAAAGACATGATCGGCATTTTGATTTCGGCCCGATACGTGCTCGACCTCAACGAGGATACGATTTTGTGGACGGATGCCGATCCGGCCTGGGTGACGGGAACCGTATATGGCGTTTTCGGACCCCTGCTGTGCGGGGCGACCTCATTGATACAGGGCGATGCATTTTCCGCTTCGAATTGGTATTGGACTCTGGAAAAACATGGTGTCTCCGTTTGCTACACAACGCCCAAAAACCTCCTGCGGCTCAGAACTGCCGGAGACAACCTGCCCACCCGCTATGATTTTTCGAAGTTGCGTCACATTCTAACGGTTGGCGCACCGCTGGTGCCCGACCTTTTTTACTGGGTCCAGCAGAATTTGAAAGTGTCCCCCAATGACACCTATTGGATGACAGAAACCGGAATAATCACCATCGCGAATTATCCATCCATGGACATCAAACCGGGATCCATCGGCAAGCCGCTTCCCGGCATCGAAGCAGCGGTGTTGGATGAAAACGGTAAACCTTTGCCGCCCATGTCGACCGGAGAGTTGGCGCTGAAGGTCGGCTGGCCCGGCATGATGAGTGACTTGTGGCAGGAAAACGAGCGCTATCAGATCTACTTTCGTTTTAAAGACTGGTTTTCAACCGGCGATATCGTGATCAAAGATGATGACGGATATTATTATCACCAGGGTCGCAATGATGACCTCATTAAAGTCGGCGGTGACAGAGTCATCGGCCCATTCGAAATCGAACAGGTTCTTTGCCAACATCCGGCAGTCAATGAGGCCGCTGTCATTTCCAAAGGCAGCGAACCGGGTGAAGGTATTTCATTTTTAAAAGCGTTTATAACAATCCGTCCTAAGTACACGCCCTCTGTGCGACTCAATCACGAAATCAAGGCGTTTGTCACCGCCAATATGGCACCCGATGTTGTCATCAAGGCCATCACCTTTATGAACGAGCTTCCCAAAACCAGCACCGGCAAACTGTTACGGCGGGTTTTGCGCGCCCAGGAACTGGGTTTGCCGGGAGGCAATGCCCTAAAGATGAAGGATTGATTTGAATTTAGAGTGATTGTCAAAATAACATTCCGATTACCCGAGGTGCAGGTCAGTAACAGCTAATTCAGCTTTCAAAATAGGGAACATTATTTTATCAGTTCATACCTTCGGACAGCACGGTCGCTATTTTGAATGCGCCCCGAGAAAAAAACCGTGAAACCACTCAAATAGTCACATCCCCATGCTCCAAGAAAAGCTTGGTGATGCACTCAAGGGAGCCGCCGTGGACCAGGGCCTTGGCGGCGCAACACCGGGTTCCCCAGCGACCTATGTGGCCATGGGTCCATCTATTATTCGATTCAATGGAGGCGTTTCAGAGCTCTTTCGGGCCTCATGCGGTAGCGATTATGGCAGATATCCCAAATTACACAGACACCCAGCCCACGATACAAATCAGTGAGGTGAAAATGTAATAAGGCTGACGCTATACGCTGCCATTAGCAGATCAGAAGAGTACAGCCTGGATACCGGATCTCATCCCACAAGGCGGGATTCGTCCGGAATGACGGCTTTTTACGAATTATGACACAGTCTCTTTGGAACGGGGCTTGCAGGCAAGCCAACCGCTCAGGGCGATCAAAAAGAGCTTGACAAAAAGCGGTGTGAATAATAGATATAAAAAGACCGACCGGTCTGTCTGATCACCCTAAAAACATTTCCCATGAACCTGAAAGAAAAAATCATTCATGAATCTTTAAAATTGTTTTCCTTGAAAGGATTTTTGAGTACCTCCATTCAAGATATCTTATCGGCGGCAAACACCTCAAAAGGCGGCTTTTACAATCATTTTAACAGCAAAGAGGATCTGTTTTTCCAGGTGCTCGATGAAGCCCGCAAAATATGGCGTGAAAAGAACCTTTCTGATTTTGACGAAATAAAAAGCCCGTTAGAAAAAATCATAAAGCTTTTAGTAAACTATAAGGATTGCTACTTAAAGGATGCGGATAATTTCCCGGGCGGGTGTGTCTTTATCACCCTATCCGTTGAGCTTAACGACCAGCGGCCCCATTTGGCAAAAGAGATTGATAAAGGGTTTATCGGCCTTAAACACATGTTCAAACAGCTATTGGACCTCGGCAAAGCGTCCGGCGAGCTGACCGAAGATGTGGATACCGAAGTCGTCACCGAAATGATATTCAACAGCATGTTGGGTGCTTCGGTATCTTATAGCGCCAATAAATCCAGTGCAGGTATCGATAAATCAGTCAATTCCATCATCGATTATCTTGAACAACTCAAGCGATAAATCTTAGACAGTGACAGGAGGTTAAAAATGGTAGATTTCAAATTTACTGAGGAACAAGAGATGTTTAGAAAAGCAGCACGTGAATTTGCGGAAACCCAGGTGGCGCCGCACGTAGCCGAGATGGAAAAAACCGGGGAGGTCAGCGATGACGTCGTCAAGGCTCTGGGCGAGGCCGAGATGATGGCCATAACCATTCCGGAGGAATATGGCGGCCTGGGTTTGGGTTACACCGCACGCATGATTGCCCTCGAGGAAATCGGTCGAATCTCAGTGGCAACCGCTATGATGCTCCAGGTTTTTGCCCTGGGCATCGAACCGATATTGAAATTCGGCAGTGAAGATCTCAAACATAAATATCTGCCCGGATTGGCAAGAGGCCAACGGCTAGCGACAACGGCGGTAACAGAAGCCACCGGTGGTTCGGATCCTACCGGCATTCGGACATCTTACAGCAAAGATGGCGATGATTTTATCGTCAGCGGCCGTAAGTGCTTTATCACAAATTCCCATATCGCCGACACTATCAATATTCTTGCCAAATCCGAAGATGACCCCAAAGCGTTTTGTGCCTTTACCATTGACAAGGAAATGGCTGGTTGGAAGGCTACCCACAAAGAGCATAAATTCGGCATGCGTGGCTGCAACACCGGCGAACTGGCCTTTGAAAACCTTCGAATACCCAAAGAGCAGTTGCTGGGAGAGGAAGGCAAGGGACTGCGGGTAACCATGGCTGCCATTGGCGATGTCGGCCGCGGAGGGATGGTCGGTTGTGCAATGGGGTTGCAGGCTGCCTGCTTGGAGGCCTCGGTAAAATTTGCAAAAGAAAGAATCCTTTATGGCAAACCGATCAGCAACCTGCCCGCCATACAAAACAAATTAGCCGAAATGAAGATCGATCTGGAGGCCGGTCGCCTGCTGGCCTACTGGGCGGCATCTCTTCAGGATCAGGGCCAACGGTCAAGCAATGAATTTGCGGTTGCCAAATACTTCACCACTGAAGTCGCCCAGAAAGCCGCAAAAATGGCGGTGGACATCCATGGCGGCTATGGCTGTATGGAAGAATACGCGGTGACCCGTTATTTGCGTGACTCCTTTATCCTGGGGCCCTCGGCAGGTACTTCGGACATAATGAAAGTCATCATCGCCAGATGGGTACTGGCTTAGTTCAATTGGAAGCTACTTAACATTTAATTTAAACATTTTTTAAAATAACAACCTAAAAATTCGAAGCACGAAATTCGAGAATCGAAACAAATTCGAAATACGAATATTCAAATGTTCAAAACCCCAAGCTGGAATTTTTTTTCCTTTAGTTTTGGTCATTTGGATTTTAAAAATTAAGGCCTTGTTTCGAATTTCGATATTCGCCCCCCCCTGGCGCGACATGTCATGGAACAGTTGGGCTATCGGTTAAACTTATCTGGAGTTCATATACGGAGTTAGAAAGTGTTAAATATTGTTGTTTGTGCCAAGGCAGTCCCGGATCCGAAAGAAGCCTGTAATATAAAAATCGATCCGGTCACCAAGACCCTCATGCGATGCGAGGTTCCCATGGTGTTAAACCCCCTGGATAAAAACGCCATGGAAGCCGCGCTCCAGCTCAAGGCACAAGTTGAGGCACGGATTTCGGTCTTAAGCATGGGTCCCCCCGAAGCAGGCAACATCGTAAAGGAATGTTTGGCCCTGGGCGCCGACCATGGATTTCTGCTGTGCGACCCCGCTTTTGGCGGTGCAGATACGCTTGCCACCGCCTACACCCTTGCCAAAGGCATCGAAAAAATCGGCCCCTTCGATGTGATTTTTTGTGGCATGGCCAGCAGCGACGGCAGCACCGAGTGGGTCGGCCCGGAAATTGCGACTTTTTTACAGACACCGGTCGTGACGATGGTACAAGAGATTGTCGAACATGGCGTCGCGTGGTGGAAAGTAAAGGCGAGTCTGGAAAACGGTTACCGCCT
>JASFTQ010000011.1:0-33563 GCA_050053515.1 Desulfobacterales bacterium
TCAATATCGATCCCGGCTATATGCTGTTGGAACGTTTTGTCCTGGCTACCGGGAAAAATTTTAGCCATCGCATTTACATCGGAAAAGGCATTTATGCTGATTTGACGCTGGTATATGAGAAGGGAGCCTTTAGAAGCTTGCCCTGGACCTATCCTGATTACCGTGAATCTCGCATGCTCGATTTTCTTCAGCAGGTGCGCGGCAAATATACCCTAGACCTAAGACAGGAATGATACCATGATAAAAAGTATGACCGCTTTTGCACGAGCCGAAAAAACCAAAGACGCGCTTTCGATTTTTGTTGAAATCCGGGCCTATAACAGCCGGCACCTTGATCTGGTCTTGCGTCTCCCCCAACCCTATAGCGGGCTTGAAAATAAGATCAAAACGTTTATATCCGATCGCGTGATTCGGGGACGGTTGGATGTCAGCCTTCAAATCCGCGAAATCCATGATGAGGCCCAGGCCTTTGAAGTAAATCTGCCCAAAGCAATGGCCTATCATCGAGCGCTTGAACAACTCAAAAGCAGTTTTAACATCGATGCTGACATTTCGTTGGATTTACTCACGGGTGCCGGCGATATAATCGTTGGCGCTGAGACGACGAAAAATCCGGATGATTATTGGCCGGTGTTGGCCGACTGCCTGGCGCAGTCATTGACGGATCTGGATGCCATGCGTCGGCAAGAAGGCCGGTTTTTGGCGGATGATTTGACCCGGCGGATTAACTCCATCGAGGAGTTTATGTTAAAAATTAAACGTGAATCCGGTGATCTCGTTGCCTATTATCAGCAACGCCTCCAGGATCGCATCGTCGCTTTAACCAAAGGATTGGTGGAATTGGATCCGGACCGCATTGCCCAGGAGGCAGCCCTTTTGGCCGACAAAAGCGATATATCGGAGGAGATCGTCAGGATCCACAGCCATATTGAACAGTTTCGGATGATAATGGGATCAGATCAAGCGGCCGGTCGAAAGCTTAATTTTCTGGTACAGGAATTCAACCGTGAAATCAACACAATCGGCGCCAAAACCGGCAAGGCGCTCGTTTCCCATCTCGTGGTCGATGTCAAAAGCGAGCTTGAGAAAATAAGGGAACAGGTACAGAATATAGAATGAAAATGCGGATGATAGCGGGAAGGATCATCCTATCGTTTTAGGGGGCAAAATGGATCAAAGTCTATTGAATATCGGTTTCGGCAGCACGGTTGTCGCGGATCGCGTTGTTGCCATCGTTTCGCCGAACTCGGCACCAATGAAACGGCTCAAAGATGAAGCCAAAAATGATAAACGCCTTATTGATGCAAGCCATGGCCGCAGAACGCGCTCCATAATCGTTATGGACAGCAACCATGTGGTGTTGTCGGCCATACAAGCCGAGACTGTATCCCAGCGATTTTCCACGCTCAAAGAGGCGCCGTAGCCGGTTATGGGCAAGCGCAAAACAAATCCGGAGAAGCCCGCAGTCCGCCGGGAGGGGTCAACACCGGGGCGCCTTTTTGTCATCTCGGCCCCTTCGGGTGCGGGTAAGACAACCCTTTGCCGTGCCGTGCGTAAACGATTCCCCGACATGCTATATTCGGTATCCTACACCACCCGTTCACCCCGCAAGGGCGAAAAAAATGCCATCGATTATCATTTCATCTCGTTGGCCGAATTTGAAAAAGGCATAACTGAAAACAGGTGGACCGAATGGGCCCAAGTCCATGGCCACTACTATGGTACTTCGGCTGAATTTTTAGACATTAATTTAGCCGTCGGTAGAGATATCCTTCTGGTTATCGATGTTCAAGGGGCAATTCAGATCCTTGCCAAATATCCGGATTGCATTACGATATTCATCGAACCGCCATCGATGGCGACCCTAAGACACCGCTTGAAATTAAGGGGTTTGGATTCTGAAGGGGCCATTGAGCAGCGCCTGCGCAACGCCAGAGATGAAATGGCCCAAAAATACCATTATCGACATGTCATCATTAATGATCAGCTTGCTGCCGCGGCCAAAGATTTGATAACCCTTATTGAAAGATATCGCACCGGCTGAAATCCCGGCGATAAAAGCTAAATATTCAGAGCGACCGGTGAAGACAGAGATACTTTATGGCATACACCCTGTGCGTGAGGCGCTCAAAGCGGCCAGAAGAGGCATTTTTGAAGTTTATATTGCCCAAGAGAAAGCTTCCGGTCGGCTTGAAAAACTGACGGCATTGTCCGGGTCCCGCAGTATCGCTGTGAAAACGGTCAAAGGATTGCGGTTAAAACAATTGACCGGCACTGCTCAGCATCAGGGAGTGGCAGCCAGGGTCAGTCCTTTTCCTCTCAAAGATATCTCAGCGATTGGCCATGCGATCGGATCCGCTGATCGCAGTGACTTTTTGGTGCTGCTCGACAATGTTTTGGATCCCCAGAACCTGGGGGCAATAATCAGAACCGCGGTGGCTGTGGGTGTCGGGGCTGTTATCATTCCGAAGAAAAGATCCGCATCACCGACACCCGCCGTTTCCAGGGCGTCGGCCGGAGCTCTAGAGCACGTGTTTCTGGCAAGGGTGACCAACATGGTGAATACGATCAAGATCCTCAAAGAAAAGGGGGTCTGGATTTTCGGAATGGATCCGGCCGCAACAGATTCCATTTATGCAGTTGATTTAACCGGTGCGGCGGCAATTGTAATCGGTGGTGAAGAAAAAGGGCTGCGTCCACTGGTCAAAAAGCACTGTGATTCTGTGATCTCAATTCCCCAGGCGGGTCCGGTAAATTCATTGAATGCTTCGACCGCCGCCGCTGTGGTGATGTATGAAGCATTCCGACAGCGGAGGTGTGGTTATGACAAAGGCGTCTAAAATCACAAAAAACAACGACGGCAGTCTTGATGTGCCGGATATCCCTGTTATTCCGTTTATCGAAGGGGATGGCATCGGTCCGGATATATGGCGGGCGACCCGGATGGTGCTGGATGCCGCTGCGGATGCTGCCTTCGGTGGCCGGAAGAGGGTCCAATGGCATGAGGTGATGGCCGGGCAAAAAGGCCAACAGAGGACCGGAGAATGGTTACCGGATCAAACGTTGGATACCCTGCGAGACCATCTTGTTGCCATAAAAGGGCCGTTAACAACTCCGGTGGGCACAGGCATAAGAAGTATCAACGTGGCCATCCGCCAAAAACTTGATCTTTATGCCTGCGTCAGACCTGTAAAATATATCGAGCCTGTTCCCAGTCCGATGAAATCACCGGAAAAAATCGATATGGTCGTATTTCGTGAGAACACCGAGGATTTATATGCCGGTATCGAGTGGGAATCCGGCAGTGATGACGCCCGGCGGGTCATATCGTTTCTTCAAGACCAGATGGGTGTTGCGATCCCCGAACAGGCCGGTATCGGCATCAAGCCCATGAGCGCCAAAAACACCAAGCGCCTGGTGGCCAGCGCCATCAGATATGCGCGCGAACACCGTCTGCCGAGTGTCACCTTGATGCATAAAGGCAATATCATGAAGTTTACGGAGGGTGCATTCAGCAAGTGGGGCTATGAAGTCGCCAAAGAAGAGTTTGGAAGCGACACCATCAGCGAAGCGGAACTATATGATCAATTCAACGGCAAACGGCCCGCGGGTAAAGTGGTCATCAAAGATCGAATCGCGGATATGCTATTTCAGCAGATACTTCTGCGACCGGAAGAGTACCATGTGATTGCTACCCCCAACTTAAACGGCGATTATCTCTCGGATGCTCTGGCCGCCCAGGCGGGCGGTTTAGGTATGGCGCCGGGTGCGAATATCGGCGACACCTGTGCGGTTTTTGAGGCGACCCATGGCACGGCGCCCAAATATGCCGGTTTAGATAAAGTAAACCCGAGCTCGCTGATCCTTTCCGGTGCAATGATGTTTGATTACCTGGGCTGGAAAGAGGCTGCCCAATTGATCCGGCAGGCACTGCAGGCGACCATCCGCGCAGGCACGGTCACCTATGATCTTGCCCGACAGATATACGGAGCAACAGAGGTAAAATGTTCGCAGTTTGCCGAGCAAATCACCCAAAAACTAAAAGCCGAATGACCGCTTAAAACGGGTCCAAAACAACCAAATCTTACACAATCGGGCTCATCCCCACCCGAACCGTTGAGCTGAACCCGCGACCGAAACCCTCCCCATTCAAGGGGCAGGGCTGAGCCTACCCCGCACGGGACGGGGGGTGGGGGTGGGTTGCCGATCGCAACAATAATTAATTAACGTGCCACGAGTTTGATCGGTTTTGTTTACAATCAATTGCGGCAACGATATTATGGAGACAGAACTGAACCGCGATAACGGGCTGCGGCGCCTGAAATTCGGTTTGCACACCGTGTTGATCCGTCTGACACGAGTTTTAAAAACCGCATTATTTCCAATGCGCTGCCTGGTGTGTGGATCTTTTTTTCAACCAGCCCATCCAAAAGAGAGACAATACCCAATTCAAAGCCCATTGGAGGTTTTGCCCTCTCTTTTGCGACGGGCCCTTGTTCCCCAAACGAAGGCCTTGATCCCCGCCGATTTGTTTGCGGGATCTTTTCAAATTCTATTCGAACCATTTCTGTGCCCGCTATGTTTGAGCGCTTTTCAACCGCTCGAATCTCCCTTTTGCGTCAAATGCGGGGTTATGTTTTTGGGCCGTCATGGCGAGGATCATTTCTGCGGTCGGTGTCTAAAAGACCCTAAAAGATTTCAGATGGCCCGTGCGCCCGGTGTATACAGTCGGACCTTGATGGAAGTGATTCATTGCTATAAATACCGCCGAAAAACACAGCTGGCCGAGCCGCTGGGCGCCCTGCTCTTTGTGGCACTTGTTCGCTATTGGAAGCTGAACAGCATTGATCTTGTTTTACCGGTGCCGCTTCATATCGGAAGACTCCGGCAACGGGGTTTCAATCAGGTCTTTTTGCTCGTTCGTGATTGGAATCGGATGGCCAAACATTTAACAACGGGACGGTCACCTGTTCATATTGAATTTGACGTTCTAACAAAAAACGGGTCGACAGAATCCCAGACGGGTCTGGCACGCAAGCAGCGTTTGACCAACGTTAAAAATGTTTTCAGCGTCAGAGATCCTGTTAAAATAGAGGATAAACGTATTCTGCTGGTCGATGACGTGTTTACCACGGGTGCCACGGCTGATGAGTGTGCGGGGGTTTTGCTAAATAGCGGGGCTCAATCGGTGGATGTGCTGACATTGGCCAGGGCCTTGTAAATTAACCCCGTTAAATTTTTTAATCATTTAACCGGGGTGCTTCGGATTTTGATCAGCTCCACGAATAAGGTGAGATGCTCATGCCGGACAAACTTTTAACCAAAGATAATCTTGCAAAAGTGCTGGGCCGGCTTCAAAAAGCAGGGAAACGCATCGTTTTCACCAACGGTTGCTTTGACATCCTGCATGTCGGCCATGTCAGATATTTGGCGGCCGCCAAATCAGAAGGCGATTTTTTGGTGGTCGGTTTAAATTCCGATGCATCGGTCAAATCCATTAAGGGCGCAAAGCGACCGGTTATTCCTGAAGGCCAACGGGCCGAGGTCCTGGCCTGTCTTTCTTGTGTGGATTATATTACCCTTTTTGACGAGCCCGACCCTTTGAAACTCATCCAGGCATTAAAACCGAATGTGCTGGTTAAAGGTGATGACTGGCTCGAGGAGCAGATCGTGGGGGCTGATTTTGTAAAATCCAGGGGGGGCCGTGTTGTGCGCGTACCCACGGTGCGCGGTGCTTCCACATCACATATCATAAAAAGGATTATTCGCTTATTTGGAGTTGAACCGTGATATTAGTCCATAGTAGCGGTCTGGCGTTTTTTCAGTTTCCGAACTTGGTTCGCTATCCTGAAATCCGGCATGCTGTTTTTACGCGCGAAGGCGGCCTCAGCGACGGTCCATACCGCAGCCTCAACACCAGCCTGAGCGTCGGAGACGATCCGGCTATAGTTCACGAAAATCGAAGGCGTATCTCAAAGTGCATGGATGGCGGCCAACTTGTTTTTATCCGGCAGGATCATGGCAAAAGAACGGTACTGCATGCTCGCAAAGTAAATGCTGAACCGGCAAATCATCCTGCCGACCCGCAGGTGGGCGATGCCGTGGTGACAGATCTGAACGGCAAACTTTTAGTGGTTCAGGTGGCCGACTGCCAGTCCCTGCTGCTGTATGATCCTTGCCGCAAAGTGGTGGCAAACGTGCACTCCGGCTGGCGCGGGAGTGTGAACAACGTGGTCGGCCATACGGTTAAAACCATGGAAAGGAAAATGGATTGCCGACCGCGGGACATTATCGCCGGCATTGGTCCGTCTCTGGGTCCCTGCTGTGCTGAATTCATCAACTATAAGCGCGAGATCCCCCCCAAATTCTGGAAATATAAGGATCAGTCCCATCATTTTGATTTCTGGTCGCTGAGCATCGCCCAACTGGTCGAATCAGGGGTGTTGCACGAGAACATACATTTGAGCAAGATGTGCACAAAATGCAATACGGCCCAGTTTTTCTCATACCGTGGCGAGGGTAAAACGGGAAGATTTGCGGCCGTGATCGGTTTAAAATGATTCAGCGTAACCTTGAAATCTTGTGGAACCGCGAGGCCGGCCCCGATTATTACCGAATCGGTCTCAAATGCCATGGCGGCTATGGCCGGGCCAAACCCGGTCAATTCATCATGATGCGCCTGTCCGAACAAAACGATCCGTTATTACGCCGGCCCTTCTCCATCCATCGCCTTGTCGTCAACCGCGGCCGCACCGAAGGCATCGAAGTTCTATACAAGGCAGTGGGTAAAGGTACCCTAAAACTTACCACATTTAAACCAGGCGATGATGTGGATGTGCTAGGTCCCTTGGGATCCGCCTTTATTTTGCCCGGCAATGCGCGTCATATTTTTATTGTTGCCGGAGGCATTGGGGTTGCGCCGATGGTTTTTTTGGCTTCCTTTCTGATGGAAAAGGGAGCGGATCCGTCTTGCTGTCAGGTGTTTTTAGGTGGAAAAACCAGAGGCGACCTTCTGTGTGTCGATGATTTTTCTCATCTGGGAATGTCAGTCCACACCGCTACGGATGACGGCAGTGCCGGGGATCAATGTCTGGTAACCCATCCGGTTGAACTTGCCCTGCAAGATGCTAAACCGGACATTATATACGCCTGTGGGCCCTTGGAGATGTTGCAGTGCGTTCTCGGGATCACTGAAAAATATGACGTGCCGTGTCAGATTTCGTTGGAAACCAGAATGGCTTGCGGCCTGGGCGCCTGTCTGGGTTGCGCCGTGGCCAGGCGAGATGAATCGAGCCACTATTTGCATGCCTGTTTGGATGGTCCTGTCTTTGACACTCGAGAAATCATTCTTTGATTTACATAAACATTGACTTGCCTAAGATCCTATGTTAGGTGCACTTACGTCAAATTCGCCGGCAGCTATGGTTTGGGGCGATGATTATTATGAAGCGAGAAACAAGACGTGCGATAAGAGAGTTGGGGTATTACAGCAGTCTCGGTTTGTCTGTTTCATTATCAATTTTTATCGGGTTAGCCCTGGGCGTATACCTTGACCGAAAGTTCGATACGCATCCGTGGCTGACGCTCATTTGTCTGATTTTAGGGATAGTGGCAGGCTTCAGAAACATCGGGTTGGCCATAAAAAAAAGCCGAAGGCTTTGATACCCTGCAGCGCCAGAGCGATATTTATACAGTGGAGATTCAAACACGGATATTAACATTCATCACCCGGGCCAATTGGGTGATATTTCTGGGTGCCAGCCTCGTGGGGTTTGTCCTGGCACCTCCCGATTTTGCCAGGGGAATATTTTTTGGCGGCTTGCTGGTAACTTTGAATTTTCACATGCTGGCCAAGACACTTAAAAAAGCCCTCACACCGCCGCATCTGGCCTCACACAACCTTGTTTTAGCTAAATATTACCTCCGCTTCATGTTAAGCGGTTTCATCATTTTTGTACTTATTGCATGGCGCGTTGTTAATCCTTTAGGTCTGATTATCGGTCTTTCGGTGGTGGTTGCCAGCATCATCCTGGCAACCCTGCGTGAGGTGAAAGAGTTAATACTCAAGGAGGCATTGTAAGGATGGAACACCCCTATCTTTTCTTTGTTAAGTTATGTGACATGATTGGACTGGGACTGGGGCATTTTGCCCATGCTTACCCCCATGTTATTTATTCCTGGGTGGTCATGACAGTTCTGATTGTATTAGGCGCCATCGCTGCCAAGGGAATCAGCATGATTCCCACCAAAACGCAAAATTTTTTCGAAATAGCGATTTCAGGAATGGAAGAATTTATGGTCGATATTACCGGTGAAGAGGGCCGGTGGTTTTTTCCGTTGATCGCCACCGTATTTCTTTACATTGCCGCATGCAACCTTTCCGGACTCATCCCCGGTTTTTTCCCTCCCACGGCCAGCATCAACACAACGCTTTCTTGTGCCCTGACGGTGGTGACCTTCACCCACATCATTGGTATTAAGTACCATGGACTAAAATATATCAAGCATTTCCTGGGACCAATCTGGTGGATGACGCCGATTATTTTTCCGATTGAGGTTATCGGGCATTTAGCCCGTATTTTATCATTATCATTTCGACTCTTCGGCAATATTATGGGACATGAACTGGTTTTAGCCATTTTGTTTATGTTGGCGGGGGCATTTTTGGCGCCTTTGCCGATCATGGCCATGGGCATTTTCGTATCATTGGTTCAGGCCTTCGTGTTTTTCCTGCTGTCAATTATGTACTTTAGCGGTGCCATGGAACACGCCCATTAAAAAGAAAGTGCCTAAAATGCCTAAAGTTTGGGTTAATGGAAGAAGCCCAATAACAAACCATTCAAAGGAGGTAAAATAGAGTATGGAAGGCATGACGATTCAAACACAAGCACTGGAGTTCTTTATCGCCTGCGTAACTGCTGCTGGTTTCGGGATTGCAATTGCAGCCTTTGGTTGCGGAATCGCACAGGGCATTGGCTTAAGATCCGCCGTAGAGGGGATTGCCAGAAATCCGGAGTCATCGGGTAAAGTAACCGTGACCATGCTCATCGGACTGGCACTGATCGAGTCGCTGTGTATTTACGCACTGGTTGTGGCCCTCATCATTATCTTTGCACATCCTCAGGCTGGTGCTATCGCTGAGCTGTTTATGCACTAACTGTTGTTTCCATACCAAGCGTAACAGGGCTTTGCCGGGTTTCGGCAAGGCCCTGTTAATTTATCGCCAATTGACCTGCAACATCTTTTTGAGGTACTCTCCGGTATAGGAGGCTTTAATATTTGTTATTTGCTCAGGTGTGCCGCAGCCCACAACGTACCCCCCCTCATCGCCGCCCTCCGGACCCAGGTCGATAATATGATCGGCGGTTTTGATGACATCCAGGTTGTGTTCGATAACGATGACGGTATTACCCGCATCGACCAGCTTGTTGAGTACCGTGAGCAGTTTGTTGATGTCGTCCATATGCAGACCGGTCGTCGGCTCATCCAGGATATAGACCGTCTGCCCGGTGCCTTTTTTGCTGAGCTCGCGGGACAGCTTGACCCGTTGGGCTTCACCACCGGACAATGTTGTGGCTTGCTGTCCGATATGGATATACCCCAACCCAACCTCCACCAGTGTGTTTAATTTCACCCGGATTTGACGTATTCTCTCAAAAAAAACCAGCGCCTGATTAACGGTCATGTCGAGGACGTCGGCAATATTTTTGCCCTTGTACTTAATTTCAAGGGTTTCACGGTTATACCGTTTACTGTGGCAAACGTCACAGGGAACATAGACATCCGGCAGAAAATGCATTTCGATTTTAACGATGCCGTCACCCTTGCAGGCCTCGCATCGACCGCCCTTTAAATTGAAGCTGAATCGCCCGGATCGGTAACCCCGCATGCGGGCTTCCGGCGTTCTGGAGAACAATTCGCGGATGTGCGTAAATACACCGGTGTAGGTCCCGGGGTTGGAACGGGGGGTTCTGCCGATGGGAGATTGATCAATATTAACCACCTTGTCGATGTGCTCAAGCCCCTGCACCGACTGATAGGCCCCGGCCGCCACCCTGGCCTGGTTGAGTTTTTGGGCTAAAACGCGGTGAAGCGTTTCAAACACCAGCGTCGATTTTCCCGAACCTGAAACACCAGTAACACAGATAAAGCAGCCCAGGGGAAATTCAACATCGATCTTTTTGAGATTATTTTCGCAGGCCCCTTTTAGCGCGAGTTTGGGGCCTTTACCATTTCTGCGTTTCGAAGGAACCTCTATCCGCATCCGTCCGGCCAGATAGTTTCCGGTCAATGATGTTTCGTGGGCGAGCAGGGATTGCGGTGTTCCTGAAAATACCACCTGACCGCCCTTGAGGCCGGCAGCCGGTCCCATGTCAACCACATGATCGGCACGCAAGATGGTTTCCTCATCATGTTCGACGATCAAGACGCTATTGCCGATATCACGCATCTGCAAGAGCGTCTTGAGAAGACGTTGGTTATCCCGCTGATGCAAACCAATGCTGGGTTCATCCAGCACATACAAGACGCCGGTCAATTTTGATCCGATTTGGGTCGCCAGCCGGATCCGCTGGCTTTCGCCCCCGGAGAGGGTGTGAGCGGATCTGTCCAGGGTCAGATAGGAAAGCCCCACATTTTCCAAAAAGTTGAGGCGCTCGACGATTTCCTTCAAGACGCTTTGGGCGATCAAGGCCTTCTTGCCCTTAAGTTTTAATTGGTTGAAAAATCTGTGGACCTTTGAAACCGAAAGAGCGGTGACTTCATGGATACTGAGTCCCCCCACCTTCACAGATCTGCTTTTGGGGTTCAGTCTGGCGCCGCCACACTCCGGGCAGGGAAGAAAATTCTGGTAACGTTTCAGCTCTTCTCGGGTCCGAAAGGATTCCGAGTCCCGGTAGCTTCGCTCCAATTTATTTAGAATGCCCTCGAAAGTCTTATGGTAAGTATAGCGGCGGTCATTGCCCTCAAAATAAAAGGGAATTTGATCATCCCCGGATCCGTAAAAAAGCACGTGTTTGAAGTGGTCCGGCAGCTCTTTATAGGGTGTGTAAATATCCACCCCATAATGGGCGGTCAACGCATCTATGAATTCTATAAATTGCACCGAGCTCCTGTGGGCCCATGGATCAACGGCCCCCTCCCTGAGGGAAAGTTCCGGATTGGGGATGATTAAGTCGGGATCAAACTCGGTTGTCGAACCCAACCCATCACATTTGGCGCAAGCGCCTTGAGGGGAATTAAACGAAAAACTCGCCGGTGTGAATTCCGGGTAACTGATACCACATTGGATACACGCTAATTTTTCACTGAATATGAGAATTTCTTCATCGATGGCGTCTACGATCACAAGTCCTTCAGACAGCGCCAGGGCCAGTTCCAAGGAATCCGCCAGACGGTTGGTAATATTTTGCTTTATGATCAGCCGATCGATGACCACATCGATGTTGTGTTTTTTATTTTTTGCCAGTCCGCCGGCGGCTTCAATTTCCATTACGATCCCGTTAATGCGCACCCTGGCAAAACCTTCTTTTTTTAGCCGCCTGAACAGATTATCTTGGGAGCCTTTCTGATTCGTGACGATGGGCGACAAAATTAATATTTTGGTACCTTCCCTCAGCAACATGACGCGGTCAACAATCTGATCGATGGATTGTGATGTAATCGGCTGGCCGCACTGATAGCAATGCGCACTGCCGACTCTGGCAAACAGCAGGCGCAGGTAGTCATAAATTTCAGTTACCGTACCCACCGTAGAGCGGGGGTTGTGTCCGGCAGTTTTTTGTTCAATCGCAATTGAGGGTGAAAGACCTTCAATCAAATCCACATCAGGCTTTTCCATACGCTCCAGAAACTGACGCGCATAAGTGGATAAAGATTCAACGTACCTGCGCTGACCTTCGGCATAAAGTGTATCAAATGCCAGGCTTGATTTACCCGAGCCGGACAATCCGGTAATTACCACCAGCTTATTACGGGGCAGGTCGACATCGATATTCTTCAAATTATGCTGTCGGGCGCCGCGAATGATAATTTTTTCAGAATTCATCATGGTCAATGGAGACCCTCTGCGTTGAACGATGCATAAATTTTTAGCATACTACATGGCGTGTGATTTTTTTTCAAATAAATTTCAATCAATCCCGGGAATCTGCCACCCGACGCTGCACCAGGCGCTATTGAATTTTTTTCAGGTAAAATTTATTTTAAAATTAGAGATAATCGAAGATATTAAAAGTTTTTTAGAGATTAATTTTTTGAACAAATTTAAGTAAGAAGTATGGATATGCTTAAAATGTTTGAAGAAATCCTGTATTCTATAATGGTTGGACTGAGGCCTTATCATAAATTTAATTACTATATTTATAATGATATCAGTCATATAAAAATTGTTCATAATTTCTTTCTAAAATTATGGTAACCTCTATTTATCCGATTTGACACCGCTGCGCCAATTGCCTAAAACATCAGGTACAAAATTTACAGCTTTCAAATAATCATTAATAAACCTTCCAAACCGGTTGATTTGGTTATTATTTTCCACACTTTTTCTTGTAAATCAATACCTTAATCAGGTTTTCTAAAAACTAAGTATCATATCTATGGAAGCAGTCTGGAAAGAAGTAAAAGCTGCGATTAAAGAACGTATTCCGATTCACAGCTACAAGATGTGGATTGAGCCGATTAAATTTTTTGAAAGCCAGGATTGTCAATTTGTAGTTGCCTGCCCGAACTTTTTTTCAAAAAAGCGGGTGAAAGAGAATTATCATACGGTCATCGAAAAGGAGCTGGAAAAAGGTTTAGGAAAACAAATTCAACTTCAAATAGTAGTGGCCGGCAGGAATGGGGGCCAAGAGGATAATAACAACGGCAAGAACCGGCAGCTGGTATTGCCCAGAATGAATGTGCGTCCCCATAGCGGCCGTTTTTTACGAAGAGACTTTACATTCGACCACTTTGTGGTCGGCAGCAGCAACGAGTTTGCTTATTCAGCCTCCTTATCCCTTGCATCCCGTAAAAATAGCCATCAAAGCTCGCTTTATTTGCTTTCCAACACCGGACTCGGAAAAAGCCATCTTTCCCAGGCCATTGGCCATCATATTCTCTCTGAATGCCCGAGCGTTCGCGTCTTCTATGTAACCGCCGAAGACTTTAGCAGCGAGATGGTCCATGCTTTTCGCCATGATTGTATCGATAAATTTAAAGGAAAATACCGCAATGGCTGTGACGTCTTGTTGCTGGAAGATGTCCAATATCTGAGCGGCAAGCAGCGCACTCAAACCGAACTTTCACTGACCCTTGACTTCCTGTTTGAAGCCAACAAACGCATCATTTTTTCAAGCTCTAATCTGCCGAATGAAATTCCAAAGCTTAATGATAAACTGCGTTCACGCTTGGTCGGCGGACTAATTTCGAAAATTGACCCCCCCAATTTTCGAACCCGGGTTCGTATATTACAAAAAAAATCACTCGCCAAAGGTTTTATTATACCCGAAGATGTACTTCATTATTTAGCGGCTGAGCTTACGGAGGATGTTCGCCAACTGGAGAGCGGCCTGATTGGGGTAGCCGCCAAGTCTTCCCTGTTGGGCACCCCCATTGATCTTATTCTTGCAGAAAGCGTCGTCAAAAACATCGTTCTGCAGCGCAAAGGAATCACCATAGACGCCATCAAAAAACTTGTTTGTAAATATTACAATATTTCCGCCAATGACATCATTTCTCGATCACGCAAGCAAAACTTCGTGAGACCCAGACAGGTGGCAATTTATCTGGCTCGCAGATACACGGACTCTCCTCTCCAGGCTATCGGAAGAAGTTTCAACCGATATCATGCCACGGCCCTGCACGCCATCAAAACAATTGAGCAGGGATTAAAAGAAAACACGGCAATTCAAAAGCAGGTGGAATTCTTCCGTCAAAAACTGGAATCAGGCAAGGATTGTTAAAATATATCCAGCAACGATATCATTTCCTGGTGGATGTGGCCGTTGGTGGCAAGGATTTCCTTGTGATCAATGGTGAAGTGGTTATTTGAAAAATCAGTGACAACTGCTCCGGCCTCCACGGCTACCAGCACCCCTGCTGCGGTATCCCAGGATTTCAAATTCTGTTCCCAGAAACCGTCGAATCTTCCACAAGCAACGGCGCAAAGATCAACCGCTGCCGAACCAAGCCTGCGGATTCCTTGGGAGGCTTTGAGACAGTTCATGAACCGCCTGGTAACCGGGTTTAAGATATGCCTGACGTTGTATGGAAAACCGGTGGCCAGAAGGCTGTCGGCCACCGTTCGGGTGGCGGAAACACGAATGGGTTTACCGTTGAGAAATGCCCCTTGGTTTTTGATTGCCCCAAACAATTCCCCCGAACAAGGATTCAGCACAACACCCACCACGATGTCTCCCTGCAAAGAAAACGCAATTGAGATCGCAAAGACACTGAGCTTGTGGGCAAAATTGGTGGTCCCATCCAGGGGGTCGACAAACCATACATGATCCCCCCGACCTTTTTTTAGACCGCCTTCTTCGGCGACAATGGTGTGATCCGGGAATGCTTCTAAAATCGTTTCAGTTAACACCATTTCGGAACGGGTGTCTGCCTCGGTGACCAAGTCGATGGCCCCCTTTTTTTTGATGCGGGACGGGCGTCCGAGCTGATTTCGAATCACAGCTGATCCGCGGTAGGCAGCTGCTATGGCGACTCTTCTGACTGTGTTCAGATCCATGCGAGATTGTTGTCAACCGGTGCGGTGCGCCAGTTTTTTTTCGATTTTTTCGATAAGCGATATCAAGGTTGATGGCCTTATGGCGGAAACGGCGATGCCGTCAAGGGTCGTTGTCAATCTGTCAGCAGTATCTTTGTCCACCAGATCCTGTTTGTTGAGTACCCGGATTACCGAGATACGTTTCAAATCGAGCTCGCTCAGGATTCTTTCCACTGACTCAATTTGCTCTTTGCAGCGGGAATTGCTCATATCAATCACGTGCAGCAAAAGGTCTGCGACTTCGAGCTCCTCAAGGGTGGCCCGAAATGCCACCATGAGATCTTTTGGCAAATCTTTTATAAAACCCACCGTGTCGGTAATGATGACCTCGGTATTTCGAGGAAATTTGAGGCGCCTGCTGGAAGGATCCAACGTGGCAAAAAGACGCTCTTCTGCAAGCACTTTGCTGTGGGTAAGGGTATTCAAAAGGGTGGATTTACCGGCATTGGTGTATCCGATAATAGAAACGACCGGCACCCCTTTTTTCTGTCGTTTTGCACGTTGTTGACTGCGGTGCTTTCTTACCGCGTTCAGGGATACCTCCAACCGGGCAATTCTTTCACGTACCCGCCGTCGATTTATTTCCAGCTTGGTTTCACCCGGTCCGCGACCACCGATGCCGCCGGTCAAGCGCGACATGGCCGTATTTTTTGTGATCAGGCGGGGCAGCAGATACTTGAGCTGGGCCAATTCGACTTGCAGCTTTCCCTCCTTTGTCTGGGCACGTTGAGCGAATATGTCCAGAATTAACTGCGTTCTATCGATCACCTTTAATTCGACCTGGTCGGTGATAGAACGGATTTGCGACGGATTGAGTTCTTGGTTGAAGATGATCACCGTTGCACCATTGGCCAGCGCATGCAACGTTAATTCTTCGATTTTCCCGCGGCCCATAATAAAACGCGAATCGACCTGCGTTCTCTGCTGAAGCACCCTTCCGACAACTTTGATGCCGCTGGTCAATGCCAGCTCTTCCAGCTCATCCAGACCATTGCGAGCCGCTTTGCCGTAAGCATCGGTAACGCTTACCAATAGTGCTTTTTCGCCCGCAGCGCTGGAATCGTGTAAAGATATCACCTGGGCCAGCTCGGTTTCAAGCGCTTTAATTAATTCCAGACAACCGATGTCAAGTTGAGGGGGGTCAACCGGCGGCAGGATTTGATAAGGTTTTTCAGCCGGTCCGCGCGGCAAGATATGGCTGAGATGAATCTGCTTGGGTAGTCCTTCCCGATTCGTTGTGATGGCGCCCATGATGTCCAGCCTCAAGAGGGCTAAATCGGTGAGATCGTCCTTTGTGAGCCATTCACCGTTGAGATGGGTGTGCATGCATCTCAGACCCCGCAAACGATCGGGCGCTGCTCGATAATCGCGGATGTGGGGAATAATTATTTTATTGTGATCTCCAACGATGACATAGGCAACTTTACCGCTACGGTTGATCAAAAGACCGATCTGGCGCTGAATTTCGTGTGAAAGCCTGCCGAGGTCTCGAGCGAGCTCCGGAGTTATAACAAACCGGGGTGGGATGCGACGCCGATATAGGTTTTCCAGTCTACGGACCTGATTGGCTTTTAATCCGACCCTATTTCCGAAAAGCTTTTTCATTCATCTGAAACTAAACCCCTTGGTGGCCCTCAACCATATCTTCGGCAGCCAGGTTTTCAAAGCGGGTATAGGCATCCAGGAACGTCAGAGAAATCGTCCCGATCGGGCCATTTCTCTGTTTGGCGATGATCAACTCGGCTTTGCCCCTATTGGGATTATCCTCCTCTTTGTTGTACACTTCATCTCTGTAAATAAAAGCCACCACATCGGCATCTTGTTCGAGGGCGCCGGACTCACGCAAATCCGAAAGTTGTGGTCGTTTATCGCTGCGTTGTTCCAGCATTCTGTTAAGCTGGGAAATTGCCAAGACAGGCAGATCCAGCTCTTTGGCCAGCGCTTTCAGGGATCTGGATATCTCAGATATTTCCAACTCCCGCCGTTCGGCTGAGCGACGCCCCTGCATCAACTGCAAATAATCAATGATTACAAGCCCGATGTTTTTGTCCATTTTTAAACGCCGCGACTTGGCGCGTATTTCCATGGCGGTAATGTTGGGAGAATCATCGATATAAATAGGGGCATTCGACAGGTTGCCGGCCGCTTCGGTGATTTTCATCCAATCCTCCTGACTGATAAAACCACTGCGCAGACGTGTCGAATTCAGCCTGGCCTCGCTGCTGAGCATCCGCATGGAAAGTTGCTCTTTGGACATTTCAAGAGAAAAGACCGCCACCGACGTGTTGGCCTCTAAAGCAGCATTACGGGCGACATTCAGGGCAAAGGCTGTTTTTCCCATGCTCGGTCGTGCGGCCAATATGACCAGATCCGCATTTTGCAGCCCCGATGTTTTGTGATCAAAAAATGTGAATCCGGTCGGCACTCCGGTCACCAGCGTCTTGTTACCTTGACGTTCTTCAAGAGCGTCGATATTTTTTTCGATCATCTTACTCAAGGGGTAAAATGATTGTTTAGCCTTGTTTTCTGAAATTTCGTAAATTGCAGTTTCGGCAAAATCGATAACATCATCCACCTCGCCCCGATCTTCGAAACATCGCCGGGCAATATTATTGGATTTTTCAATTAACTTTCGTAAGGATGACTTATCGCGAACGATTCGGGCATAGTGCTGTGCATTTACCGCCAGCGGTACAGTATCCACCAGTTGTGAAAGATACGCAGCTCCGCCGATGGTCTCCAGTTGTCCCTTTTCCTTCAGGATATTGGTCAAAGTAACGAGATCGACGGGCTCATTTTTTGAAAACAGTTCGGTAATGGCGGAAAAAATTTTCTGATGGTCGGACTTGTAAAAATCATCGGGTGACAGGATCTCGACAATGTCCAACAAGGTGTTGTTGTCAATCAGAATGGCACTTAAAATAGACTCCTCTGCCGCCACATTTTGGGGGGGCAGATGATAAAGCGAAGGGTCTTGTTTTTTGCGGTGTTGAGTATCCGGCATGACCAATGGAAGGGATTTTGCTAATCTATCATCATTAATATTTAGGCCTACCCCGGTTAAGGCATATCCGAGATCCTAAGATCATCACCACTATAAACGCTAATGTCGATTTATTCAAGGTGAATTAGAATCATTCTTCGGATATGATTTCAACGGTGATTTCGGGTTCAACATCTTTATAAACACGGATAGGGACCTTGTAGGTGCCTAACGATTTGATAGCCTGTTTGAGTAGAACCATTCTTTTTTCCACGGTAATATTTTGTTTTGACAGCGAATTGATGATGTCTCGAACCGTGACGGAACCGTAAAGACGGTCCTCTTCGCTCACCTTTGCTGCAATCGTGCACACAACGCCCTCGAGTTGTTCAGCCATATCCTCTGCCAATTTGCGCTCCTTGGCAATCTGGAGTTCAAATTTAGCACTTTCCTGTTCGAGCATTTTTCGATTTTGGGGAGTAGCAACGACTGCTTTTTTCTGTGGTAATAGATAATTGCGGGCATAGCCATCGGCCACGGTGACCTCGCTGCCGATGATGCCGAGAGATTCTATGGTCTCTTTCAAGATTACCTTCATCTTATCCTCCAGTATGACTCCATGCAAAGGGCAAACACCCGAGCCCTGGGCAAAAATGCTTTGTCTGCGCCTGCCCTGTTAAATTCCGCTTTGCGGACCTCCTGCGGAGGATTTAACAGGGTAAATCCGTGGTTAATATATAACTGTAACTGTATTTCAAATAGATATGAATCATCTACCTGGAAATGACACCAACTCTATTAGAGATGATCCATATTTTTTTATTGGAATACCTGAATTTATGTGTGTCTAATTCTCGCTGAACGGCCTTAACTTTCTAAAGTTGATCCATATATCAAAAAAGCCCAGCCCGATGACAACCAGCAGCAAGAGTTGTTGTAAGGCGATCAGACTGTATAATATGAACCTCACAAAACGGGGAAAGCGTTTTTTTTCAAACAAAAAGGCCACAATGGCAATACCCTGAAAAAAA
The DNA here is from genome assembly GCA_050053515.1 of Desulfobacterales bacterium. Classification (GTDB taxonomy): domain Bacteria; phylum Desulfobacterota; class Desulfobacteria; order Desulfobacterales. Next base: position 18,776 of record JASFTQ010000011.1, read on the forward strand.
TACACGGTCATCAGTATGAGCAGTCCGTTGACACCCAGCAGTTTGAAAAAGGTGTCGGGTATCAGCAGCATTAAACCGCATCCGATAACTGACCACACAAGGTACTCCGGCGCTTTCCACTGGTTCAAAGGGCCAAAGTCCGGATAACCAAGATTTCGGAAGACTAACAGCGGTCTTATGATGATCAGACAAGCCCAAATGAGAAACAGGGTAGAAGTAATCACCAGGGCCGGGATAATTCGAACCAGAACAAAGTGAATCTTATCCAAAGACTCTGAGAACAGACCCACACTGTCTGGCGACATCCCCATGTTCTTATACAGTTCGACGGTCAGTTCAAGGTTTTTTCGCATATACTCCGATGCCAGTTGGATAATCCCTGTTGCTGAAATGATACTGTAAACCAACAAAAAAACAATTGCGGTGGCCAATACCGCTGCGCATGTAAAAATGACTGTTTTTTCAATGGATACATTCATCTCAAAGAATTCGCCCATCGCAAAGCCGATAAATAGCAGCTCGAAAAAGAAAATAATATCGATCGACACACCGCCCAGCAATATAATTAAAAAAAATAAGGTAATGGCCGGGATGAGAGTACCGTACTTTCTGCCAAGCTTCGCGCGATAATAAAGCGTCGGCAGAGGAATAAAGGGCGTGCAAAAGAATCCAAATATCGGTGACAGCACGGTTATGGTAAATAAAAAACTCGTGAGCGCGATCCCAATTGAGATATCTTTTACAATCTCAGCTGTAAAAATTAAAGGCACTGTCCTCTTCTCCCGTGAGACAGCCAGCGGGCACGTTTAGATTTTGGTGCTAGTCCAAAGAGCCCACGTAAGGAAGCAAGGCGATAGTGCGGGCGCGCTTGATCGCATGGGTCAATGCCCGTTGATGTTTAGCACAGGTTCCGGAAATACGCCGCGGGATGATTTTACCCCGCTCAGTGATAAAGTACCTGAGCATCTTGGGATCTTTGTAGTTTATGATCAGGTTGGCGTCGGCGCAAAACCGACAGATTTTGCGGCGATGAAAGATTCTCTTTTTTCTGAAGGTACCGGTTCTTTTTGAAGAAGGATTCGATACAGCCATTTAATTTACTCCTTCGTGTCGCTGTCAGTGGTGGGGGGTTCGGTTTTTTCCGGCTCGGTTTCTGATTTGATTTCCGGCTCGGCAGCATTTTCCGGAATTGAGGCTTTCTCGGGTTGATTGCCCAGAGCGGATTGCTCGGCTTCTGATTTGACCTCCGATTCGGCAGCATTTTCCGGAATTGACTCTTCCGCTGGCTGGCTGCTCAGTGCCGCCTGCTCGGCATCTTTTTCCGCTTTGGCAATTTCCTCTTTGATGCTTTCAATGTCGGCATCCTTTTCAAGCAGAACCGTCATGTACTTTAGAATCCGATCGTCAATACGGAAAAACCGTTCCATTTCATCGACTAACGCGCCGGTCCCACAGAAATCTATACGCAAGTAATAACCATGTGACTTCCTTTTGATTTCGTATGCGAGTTTTTTGGATCCCCAGTGGTCCATCATGACCGGAAACCCATTCTGGGTGGAAATCAGGTCGGAAATTCTGTCCAAAACCGGCTGGCGATCCTCTTCCGATAGGTCAGGATCGATTATAGCAATAGTTTCGTAGCGTCGCATTTAACCTCCTTTCGGCTATAAAGCCCCGGTAATTCCCCAGAGCAAGGATGGTATTGGTTGTGCGTGATAAAAATTTTTTTTAATACATGAAGCAAGGCTCTCTGTCAAGATGAATTTCCAACTAATGCGATCATGAAATGGATATGGTTATACGTTCTTTACAACTGATATTTTTCAATCTTGTTGTAAAGCGTGCGACGACTTATGCCTAAAATGGCGGCCGTACGCTGCCGATTATTGTTCGTCCAGCTCAGGGTTTGAGCGATCATCTCTCTTTCAGCTTCTTCTATGGTTGAGCCAACGCGCACGGATACCGTGGGAGGACCGGGTTGCTCTAAAAAAAACCTTTTGGGCAGATGTTCGGGCAACAGAACTTCTCCGGAGCACATCACGACCGCAAGATGAATTACGTTTTTGATTTCCCGAACATTTCCCGGCCAGTCATGCGATTCCATCCGGTTGATACATTCCGGTGATACCCCGAGTATGTTCTTCTGGTATATGCGATTGAACTCTTTGAGAAAATAGTCAACGATCAGCGGCACGTCGCCCGTCCGGTTGCGAACCGGGGGCAGTGAGATGGGAAACACATCCAGGCGGTAAAAAAGATCTTCCCGGAACCGGCCCTGACGAACGGCTTCGGCCAAATTTTGATTTGAGGCCGTTATCACGCGAAAATTGGCTTTGATGTCACGGGCACCGCCGATTCGTTGAAATTTTTTGGTTTCCAGCAACCGCAGCAGACTCACCTGGTTTTTCGCATCGATCGTGCTGATTTCGTCCAAGAAAATGGTTCCCCGTTTTGCCTTTTCAAAACAGCCTTTGTAGCTCTTCCAGGCGCCCGTGAACGCGCCCTTTTCGTAACCAAATAACTCACCGGAAACCAATTCCTGCGGCAGGGCGCTGAGATGGATGGGAACAAACGGTTTTTCCTTGCGGTCACTGAGCTGGTGGATCGCCTGCGACACCAGTTCTTTTCCGGTGCCGGTTTCACCGGTAATCATGACCGGAATTTCTGTTTCGGCCGCCTGCCGAATCTGCCGGTAGATTTCTAGCATGGGCGGCGACCGGCCGATCATATCCTCGAATCCCAGTTTTTCCGGATTTTCCTTCAGAAGCAAATTCAGGCTATAGGGGGGACGGTGTTTAAGGGCCGTGTCCACCAACAGCCGCAGTTCTTCATCGGTGACGGGCAGCTTGGCATACTGGTATGAGCCGGCCCGCAACCCAGAAAAGGCCAGCGGCAGCTCTTTTTGTTGCACCAAAATCAAAACCTGCGTGATTGTGCATTTGGTTGAGATGATTTCCAGCAACTCGATTGTGCTGTCGATTTGAAACTTAAATGCCGCTCCGGTCAACATCAATATGTCGAAGGTGTGCTCTTCGAATTTTTCAAATCCGTGGCCCAGGGTTTTTTCAAAAAACACCTCGGCCACCTCAGGTGGAAAGATCCCTTGCGTCCGGCGAAAAAGCTCTAAATCCTGATCCACCACCAATATTTTAAATCGTTTGCGATGCGGCATGCTGCATTTGTTCGAGCCGGTTTTGTCCCGGCCAGGCACCTCCTGATAAATCTTTGGGCACTATAGTAGCGCTAGGGGGCACCAATATCAAGAGAAAATTGTATAAAAATTTTACGTTTTACACGAGGTTTGCTGGCACTGCCGAAAGACCGTAAACACTTGCCTTGATAAACGGTTTCAGCACTGAAGTTTAGAGCTATATATATAAAATTACATGGAAAAAACTCCAACTCAGCTTTTATTGATAATATTATTCAGTGCGTCTGTAACTGTAAAAATTAATAACAGTATTTCAAGTTAATTTCCAATAATTGTATAAAATCTATACATTTTGTATTAAATTTTTTATGAAAGACAACTTAATTCATGTAGCCGATAATTTTTTTCTTATAAAATTCAATCAGTTAATAATGGTCCTTCCATGTTGGCACGAATTTAGCATTAATTTTGTAAAATAAAACTTAGTCTATCTCAATTTTTGATTATCCTGAAGGAATCTACTGTGATTTTCACCCAAATCTACATGTTTGAACCCATAGATTTTCATCGAAAATGCAGATATTTTACTTTTAAATGCTTGCCGGCTTTTTGACCTGCCACTCGCCCCCCTCGGTTTGATCAATATTTAACCCTTGAAACAGAAAGGAGAAAATTATGTACTCTGATAATTACAAGGTTGTATATCCCGACGAGGCCTGCGCCCTCGATCAAAACGAAGAATTTTTTACGCTGATAACCGACGACGGCTCGAAACGGCTTCGGATACACGACTACGATGAAGTGTACAAGGTCCCGGGACTTTACGAAGAGGTGGTCCACGATTATTTAAAATGTGATTCGCCCCGAATGGTGTGTAACCTGCTCGCACAGGAAATCAAGGCCGCCGACGATTCAAGCGTCGAACTGCGGGCGCTGGATTTCGGCGCGGGCAACGGGATCTCAGGCGAGTGCCTCGTGGATAAATGCGACTGTGAGACCCTCATCGGCCTCGATATCTTCCCTGAGGCGCGGGATGCCGCCTATAGAGATCGACCGGAGATCTACGATGACTATTATGTCATGGACCTCAGCGAGCCCTCGGATAGAGACCTGCAAACCTTGGACAAGTGGAGCTTCAATGCCCTTCTGACTATAGCCGCGCTGGGTTTTGGCGACATTCCGACCCAGGGCTTTATTAACGCCTTCAATCTGGTCGAAAAAGGCGGCTGGATTGCATTTAACATTAGAGACCGCTTCATGTTGGAAAAAGATGACACCGGCTACCATGACACCCTCGAAGCCATGATGGGCGACAGCCTCGACGCTTTGAAAATTCGGCACTATTGCCATCGGCTGTCCATGTCCGGAGATCCGCTCCATTACTATGCCGTGGTCGGACGCAAAAAGAACGATATAAATTTCAATGTCGAGTGATGGCAAACATCCCTGATACTCCAGAGTTTTTAACATACATCTCCGATTTGAAAGGAAAATCTTATGAGCAAGATTAAAGCCGAACATATATTCACATCTGAATCCGTCGGAAAAGGTCATCCGGATAAGCTTTGTGACCAAATTTCCGATGCGATCCTGGATACTTGCCTGGTCAAAGATCCCGCCAGCCGGGTGGCGTGTGAGACTCTGGCAGGATACAACCTGATCATCAATGTGGGTGAAATCACGTGCGACGGCTGGGAAGAGATCGATCCGGAAACCATCGCCCGAAGTGTTGTCAAAGAAATCGGCTACGATAATGCCGAGCTGAAATTCTGGAATGATTCCTTTGATTATATCTGTCGAATCCATGGCCAATCTCAGGACATATCCCAGGGAGTTTCTAAAGGCGAGGGCCTTTATGATGAACAGGGCGCTGGAGACCAGGGCATGATGTTCGGCTATGCCACCAGTGAGAACGAGGAGATGCTCCCCGCACCCATCGCGTACAGCCATCGGCTTCTCAAACGGCTGGAAAAAGTCCGCAAACAAGGTCAAATCGGCTATTTGCGGCCCGATGCCAAATCCCAGGTATCGGTGAAATACCGGCAGGGTCGACCGGAGAGCATCACGTCTGTGGTGGTTTCACATCAAACCGATGATGTTCCTTTGGAGAAAATACGCAAAGACCTTATTGCCGTTATTCGAGATGAGTTGGATACCACCGGACTGCTGAGTCCCGGCACCAAGTATTACATCAATCCAACCGGCGCCTTTGTACTGGGAGGGCCGTATGCGGATGCCGGTCTGACGGGAAGAAAGATCATCGTCGACACTTACGGCGGCGTCGGAAGCCACGGCGGCGGGGCATTTTCCGGAAAGGACCCGTCGAAGGTCGATCGTTCCGCAGCCTATTACGCCCGCTACGTTGCCAAAAATATCATCGCCGCCGGTTTGGCCGAAAAGTGCGAATTACAGGTAGCCTATGCTATTGGGGTGGCGCATCCGTTGTCGGTCAACATCGACACGTACGGATCCGGCATGATTCCGGACGTGCAATTGCAGGACATCGTTGCTGAGTGCGAACTTTTCGACTTTCGCCCCGCGGCTATTGTCGAAAGCCTCGGATTGCTTCGACCGGAGGGCTGGTCCTACCGGCAAACAGCCGCCTATGGCCACTTCGGCCGTCACGATTTTCCTTGGGAAAAGACCGATAAAGCCCAAGCCTTGCGAAAACATGTTAACACAAGGATGGCAGCCTGAAAGGAGCCAGTTTGCCGTGCTTGGCATTGGATCACTTGGTGATCGGCGTGCCGAGCAGGTGATGCCTACAGATACCGGAGAAAAATTATTGATCAGATGGGAGGGGGAAAACACATTATGACGACAGGTGTTGCAATCGACAGTGGCGCAGCTGAAACCCTTGCAGCCGATTATCGGGTCAAAGATATGGCGCAGACGGATTTTGGTCGCAGAGAAATTGAAATGGCGGAAAAAGAAATGCCGGGCCTGATGGCCATTCGGGAAAAATATTCGGCTCAAAAGCCGTTGCTCGGGGCACGGACCAGCGGCAGCCTGCATATGACGGTTCAGACGGCGGTACTGATTGAAACGCTGGTGGCGCTGGGTGCCGAGGTGCGGTGGGCGTCCTGTAACATATTTTCCACTCAGGATCATGCGGCTGCAGCCATGGCCAAAGCCGGGATTCCGGTATTCGCCTGGAAGGGCGAAACCCTGGAGGAATACTGGTGGTGCACCCAAAAGGCACTGACATGGCCGGACGGCAAAGGGCCCCATTTGGTGGTGGACGACGGCGGGGATGCTACCTTGTTGATTCATAACGGCTATTACGCCGAGGAGAATCCCTCCATACTTGACGCGCCGACCGATAATAAGGAGTTGCGGATCGTCAATAAAACCCTGAAAACCATGTACAGCGCGGATCCAACATTCTGGCACCGTCTCGTTTCCGAGTTACGCGGTGTATCGGAAGAGACCACCACAGGTGTTCATCGACTCTATCAGATGGAACGCAAAGGAGAACTGCTGGTTCCGGCAATTAACGTGAATGATTCCGTCACCAAAAGCAAATTCGACAACATCTATGGCTGCCGGGAATCTTTAGTGGATGGCATCAAACGTGCTACCGACATCATGCTGGCCGGAAAAACAACCGTGGTATGCGGCTTCGGCGATGTCGGCAAAGGCTCGGCCGCGGCGCTGGCAGCCCACCGGGCCAAAGTCCTGGTGACTGAAATTGATCCGATTTGCGCTCTTCAGGCGCTCATGGCCGGTTACCGGGTCGTTACCCTGGATGATGCCCTGGCGGTCGCCGATGTTTACGTAACCGCCACCGGAAACCGTGATGTGATAACGGCTAACCACATGGCTCGGATGAAAGATCAGGCCATCGTGTGCAACATCGGTCACTTCGACAACGAAATCCAGGTGGATGCTCTCAATGCCTATCCCGGCATCCAAAAGATTTCTATTAAACCCCAGGTGGATCGTTACACTTTCGCCGATGGGCATTCCATCTTTTTGCTGGCCGAAGGGCGGCTCGTCAATCTGGGATGTGCCACCGGACACCCGAGTTTTGTCATGTCCAACTCTTTTACGAATCAAACTCTGGCACAAATCGACTTGTGGCGCACACCGCATGAGGTGGGTGTCTATCGATTACCGAAGCAACTTGATGAAGAAGTCGCCCGCCTGCACTTGGCGAAACTGGGCGGCAAACTCACTGAACTGACCGCCGAGCAGGCGGAATACATCGGCGTACCGGTCGCAGGGCCATACAAGTCGGATTTTTATCGGTACTAAAATAGCGACTCTTTTTTAACGGGATCCCCAGGAGATGAAGTGGCAAAAATGTTCAACATCCAAACCCACCGGAGGCACTGACCTTTAAACCGATTTGGCTGATGACCCAGTGGAAATTATCAACCCCCATGGAGGACTTCATAAATGACATCCAAAAACATACATACCCATAGACCCAGACTCAGCGTGCTGAATCAGGAACAGATGTGGTCAATTCATGCGGCAGCCCTTGAAATTCTTGAAAAAACCGGTTTTACGATGAAACACCCTGGTGCGCGGAAAATGCTGCTGGATGCCGGCTGCAGCCTTTCTCGCCAGGGCCGAATCAGGTTGCCGGCAACTCTAGCCGAAGCCGCATTGAACACCGCCCCCAAACGAATCCAGCTCTATGATCAAATCGGTAATAAAGCCATGGACCTGGTTGACGAGAATTGGTTCTATGGCACCGGTTCGGACGCAATTTTCACCATTGACCTGAATACGGGCCAACGGCGTCGCACGACCATCGAAGACTCCGCTAACTTTGCCAGAATGGTTGACGGGCTGGAAAACATGGATTTTGCCATGTCGATGAGCAATCCGGAGGATGTACCCATCGATGACATTTATGTGCACGTTTTTGTCGAGATGATAAAAAACACTAACAAACCGATCATATTTATCGCCGACGGTGGCAAGGATATCGCAAAAATGTACGACATCGCCTGTTTGATTGCCGGTGGTGAAAAAGAGTTGCAGGAAAAGCCCTTCTTGTTGAATTATTCAGAGGCCATAAGTCCTCTGGTTTTCCCCGAAAACGTCATCGAAAAGCTCATTTTTTGCGCCCAGAAGAAAATTCCCATCTGCCTGCCCTCCGGTTGCAATGCCGGCGGCGGCGGCCCGGTCACACTTGCCGGGGCACTGGCCCTTGGAATTGCGGAGAATCTTGTGGGACTCGTCGTTCACCAGTTAGCCGGGAAGGGATCACCCTTTCTGTTCGCACCGAATGTAAGTGTTTTGGATATGCGGACTGCCGTTATCTCTTACGGGTGCCCGGAGTGGAGTCTCACGCAGGCTGCGTTGGCAGACATGCGCGACGAAATCTATGGTCTGCCGATTTGGGCCTTTGCGGGGGCTTCGGATGCCAAAGTCATGGACGCCCAGGCAGGAGCCGAAGCCATGTTTTCCATATTGACGGCAATGCAATCCCGCTGCAATGTTATTCACGATGTTGGGTACTTGGAATTTGGAACCACCTCGTCTCTTGAAATGCTTGTCATGGCCGATGAACTGGTGACCATGAGTCGGTTTTTCACCGAAGGCATCCACGTCAACAAGGAAACTTTGGCACTGGATGTCATCGATCGGGTGGCATCAGGCGGAGATCAGTCTATTTTCCTGGCAGACGACCACACGGTAAAACATTTCAAGGAGGCCCATTTCCATCCGCGACTTTTGAATCGCTACGTCTACGACTCTTGGGAGGGTGCCGGCGCCGCAGATCTTTATGCTCGCTGTAATGCCGAGGCCAAAAAGATCCTTTCAAATCACGTTGTTGAGCCCATACCGATCGACGTGCTCGGTGAAATCGAGCATGTCCTTGAGCCTCAAAGCAAAAAGGTAGCCGTCTGACACCGCACCGAGTGCCGGTGCACCTGAAAAAACAGTTAAAACTCATGTATCGGGATGATGTATGCAACTTAACGAAACATACAAAAATGTTTCCGTGAGCACGGGAACCTTATATGTGGATGACCTTGTTTGTAATTGCTGCCGTTTTTTGAGGTCACTTGAGCTAGATGCCGTTACAGCGGAGAGGCTTTTAGTGGCGGAATATCGGCTTAAGGCTTCGATTTATCTGAATGACGATTTAACGCAACCGGATAAAAAAAATATTCTTTTCACCAATCTTTTTGAGATATTAGAAGATATTTCTCCCCAGGGGTGCTTTTTTGGAATTCATCCGGGAGACCCCGGGACATTGGGTTTCTGGGATAAATCCATTAAATTCAACCCGCATGAGGATGTTTTTGGTGGGCCGTGAAGGAATCGAACCTTCAACCTACTGATTAAGAGTCAGGTGCTCTGCCTAGTTGAGCTAACGGCCCGTCAGCGATAGGATATGCTGGTATCAGCTTTGATTTCCCCTGTCAATCCCATTTTACCCCCTGCCTGCACCTCGGGCAATCGGCATATTATGTTGACAATGACGCTAGTATTTTGCGTCTTTCCACAGCTTCTGCTTTTGTTTGCGCTGCTTGCGACGGTCTTTTTTCCAGTCAAAATCCCTGCGTTTTTTGTGGTGGCCGGTTTTACGGCGGTGATCCTCCCTGTTTTTCAGATCTATAAAAAAACTTCCCGCCATGGCTCTTTCCGACGTCTTTTCCGCCGGCACCGGTTTTGGCGGCTGGGGTTTTTCCTTCGGTAATGCCGGTCCCGAAAAGCAATCCGGGGGGATGGCGTCGGTCAGGTATAGCATTTCACCCGCTTTTAAGAACTGATTGCCCCTGCGAACCGTTTTTTCCACCTGCACGGTCAGTTTTACCGGTGTTTGATCGAGGCGCTTGCCCATCCGCTCTGCCAGCTCCTGGCTCGACGACAAAATCACGTAAGGATGGCCCATCGGGTGTAGCCCCTTGTCCCGGACGGCAGGATAGGCTCTGTTTCTGACGCAAGTATACAGCAGTTTGGGAAGATTTTGTGTCGGTAACGGCGGCAAAAGGTGCTCACGGGTTGTGGCCCGGATAGAATTGTCTCGGATCTCGAATACCGGAGTGGGAAGGGAAGCTTCCACCTCGTTGATATGGGACCGGCGAATATGTCGCCAGCCATCTTCTTCCGCAATTGCCTTGAGTAAATCCTTGATTTTGACAAAACCGTCCGGATCGGGAACCAGGCCGAATTCATCCGGTCTGCGCCCGAGTATATATGTAATAAATTTGGCGAGTTTTTTAGGTGATTTTTGCCGGTTCATAAAAAATATTTAGACAGGGTTAACTGGATTGTAAAGATTATTTCACTTCGAAAAAAGCCATCCGGGTTTTGTCAACCCACCTTGACGTTGAACCTGCCATCTGTTATTTTTTGCCACCTTAAAAAAGCAAACAGCAAAAGAAAGGAATCCGTTACATGACTTATCATAACTCTCAAAAGCTTTTTGAGCAAGCGCTAGGATTGATTCCCGGCGGTGTAAACAGCCCGGTGCGGGCCTGTCGATCGGTCGGTGCCCAGCCGCTGTTTATTGATCGTGCCGATGGATGTCTGATTTTTGATGTCGATGGTAATCGTTATATCGACTATGTCGGCTCCTGGGGGCCCATGATCCTCGGCCACCGACACCCTGCGGTTATCGAGGCTATCGGCGAAGTGTTAAAACGAGGCACCAGCTTTGGGGCGCCAACCGATCTGGAACTGGAGTTGGCCCAGCTGGTCTTTGAAGCCGTTCCATCGGTGGCTATGGTTCGCATGGTCAATTCCGGCACCGAAGCTACCATGAGTGCCATCCGGCTGGCGCGGGGGTTTACCGGTCGGGACGCAATCGTCAAGTTTGACGGATGTTATCATGGTCATGCCGACGCCCTCTTGGTGGAGGCGGGCTCGGGAGTGGCAACCCTGGGTATCCCGGGCAGCCCGGGAGTGCCCGAATCATTTGTCGCCGACACCTATTCACTTCCCTACAATGATATCGCCGCCGTTAAAAAAATTATCGAGGCCCACGGCCGGAGGATCGCCTGCATCATCGTTGAACCGGTTGCCGGCAATATGGGATGTGTGCCTCCCGAGCCGGAATTCTTGAAAGCCTTGCGGAAGCTGACTGAAGACAACGGCAGTCTGTTAATATTTGACGAAGTGATGACCGGTTTCAGGGTGGCCTACGGCGGTGCCCAGGTTCTCTACGGTATATCCCCGGATCTTTCCTGTTTCGGAAAAATCATCGGTGGCGGGATGCCGGTGGGTGCCTACGGCGGAAAGCGTGAAATTATGGAGAGCATCGCCCCTCAGGGGTCCGTGTACCAGGCGGGAACGCTATCCGGCAATCCGGTTGCCATGGCCGCCGGCATTGCAACACTGAAACAAATCAACCAGCCCGGCTTTTATGAAGATCTTGAAAAAAAATCGGATCACCTGGCAAGCGGCCTTCTCCGGGCCGCTAAGAATTCCGGTATCAAAGCCAGCGCTGCAAGAGTCGGGTCCATGTTGGGTTTGTTTTTTACCGATCAAAAAGTGAGAAATTTCGATGATGCCAAGACCAGTAATCTCGAAATGTTTTCGGCCTACTACAAGGGCATGCGGAACAAAGGCATTTACCTGGCACCTTCCCAGTTTGAGGCGGCCTTTGTTTCCGCCGCCCACACGGTGGAGCACATTGACGCCACGATTCAGGCTGCCGAGGAGACGTTTGCCGAGCTGGGTTAAATGGTTAAAGGTTCACGATTCAGGGTTCCCCCGTTAAATTCGCTTCGCTCCATATCCCCGATATATTTAACGGGGCAAGCAAGGTTGAGAAGTTCCATGCTACCAACTTACAAGAAGCTGCAGAGAATCCAGCCATGCTTGGCGCTTCAGCCATTGGGAGATGGTTGCTGCTGTTAAAAAGCAGGCAGTAAAAAAGGTGGTTTATGCCTTTATAATCCGACTCGGCTGAGCTCGTCGCAGGCTGAGCGTTGAACGGGGAACCCGGAACCGTTCAATTTAGGGCTGAATTAGATAACTCCAGCAGCTCCTTTAGCCAGAGGAATTTGTGTAATGGATCTGGATAAAAACCGCATACCGCATGATGTAGAGCACGTCCACCTGATTGCCGTTTGCGGTACCGCAATGGGTGCTCTGGCAGCCATGCTCAAAGATCTTGGCTATCAGGTGACGGGTTCCGACCAAAAGGCTTACCCGCCGATGAGTGACTTTCTTAGCCGTAAGGGGATCACTGTGTCGGAAGGATATGATGGTCAATACCTTGCGGGGAGACCGGATCTTGTGATTGTGGGAAATGCGGTCACCAAGGAAAACCCCGAAGCAGTCGCTGTGCAAAAGTTAGGGCTAAATTTTTGCTCGATGCCCCAGGCCCTTAATCGATTTGTCGTCGGCGATAAAAACGCGATTCTTGTCACCGGAACCCACGGCAAAACCACCACTGCCGGCATATTGGCCTGGATTCTCCGGGTGGCGGGTCTTGATCCCAGTTTTGTGATCGGCGGCATTCTAAATAACTTTGACAGCAATTATCACATGGGAAACGGTCAATTCATTGTGATCGAAGCGGATGAGTACGATACCGCCTTTTTCGACAAAGGACCGAAATTTCTTCATTATAAAGGGATTGCCTCGATTCTGACCAGCATTGAATTCGATCATGCCGATATATACCGGGATCTGGATCAGGTAATAGAGGCATTTGGCCGGTTTATTGCCGCCATAGACGACAAAAGCCTTCTGGTGGCGTATGACAGTGTTGAAAATATTGGCGATCTTATCGGAGCGTGCAACGGCCGTGTTGAAAGATACGGCCGGCGGGCCAACTCGTTCTGGCGCTTGGGGAATGTCTCCCGCAATCCGCCGTGGGCTGATTTTGAAATCATCAAAGGCGGCACTTCCTTTGGTTTATTCAAGGCCAATCTAATGGGCGAGTATAACCTGTTCAATGTTCTGGCGGCGATTGCTGTTGCGGATTACCTGAAAATACCGGCTGAAGTTATTGCACAGGCGTTGGAGAGTTTTAAAAATGTCAGGCGGCGCCAGGAGATTCGCGGACAAAAAAAGGGCATTACGGTGATGGATGATTTTGCCCATCATCCCACCGCTGTGAAGGCAACGCTTGCGGGAATCAAATCCTTTTACCCGCAAGCCAGAATCATAGCGGTGTTTGAACCCCGCACCAACACCAGTATGCGAGATATTTTCCAGGACGTCTATCCCCTGTGCTTTGACCCGGCAGATCTGATCTGTATCCGCAAACCCTCGTTGCTCAGCAAAATTCCCCCCGGCCATCGTTTTTCTTCCGAGAAACTGGTACAAGATCTTAAAAAAAGAGCAAAAGAGGCCTATTTTTTCCCCGACACCGATGCCATCATCAATTACTTGCTTCGGGAAGCCAAATCCGGTGATTTGATCGTGATCATGTCCAACGGCAGCTTTGACAACATTCATGATAAATTATTGGCGCAGCTATAAAAGCATAGAAGAGTGCTTTGAGCCTTTCTGGATTCCGCTTTAATAGTAATCTTGTTAACTCGCTCAATCTTTAGTATGGCTTTTGTTTAGCCTTTTTTGCTATAATTCCATAATTGAAAAAATTGTATTCAGTGTTTCTAATTACTTACAGTGGTATTTGGAAAAAAGATGAGGTAAAATGCTCAAAGAGCAAATTCAAACATACAAAAACCGATGGAAACTTGTGGCCGATGCTGAAAACCGGGAAATAAAAACAGCGCCATCAGAATTTTTGCTTAAGCAGACTTTTTCTATTTGGGAAATTGCAAAATCGTTAGATTTTTTTCGGCAAGAACAAGAAGAGATACCCAACACGCTGTGGAGCCAATTACAGACAAAATGGATAACGCATCATGCCTAAAGATATCCGGGACAACCCGCTTTCACCTGCCCTGGAGAGTGTGTGCCAACTGTTACGGCAAGAGGACGTTCACGGAATGATCATTGGCGGTTTGGCTGCAAGTCTCTTGGGCCGCCCCAGGTTTACCAACGATATTGATTTAATAATTCTCGATCTTGATGACCGAATTCCGGAATTCGTCGGCAGGCTCAAAAATTTAGGCTTCGAACCTCGCATTTCTGATATTGAAAAGTTTGCTATCGAATCCCGCGTCTTATTAATGCGCCACGTAGAAAGTGGCATCAACATTGATATTTCGATGGGTATCTTGCCCTTTGAAAGAGAGGCGGTAGCAAGACGTCGCGTGGAATCTGCCTATGGCCTGGAAATCGTTTTACCAACACCGGAGGATTTAATAATTTTCAAATCGATTTCACAGCGACCTATTGATATGGAGGATATCAAAGCAATTGTAGCGCGGCACCCGGATTTAGATGCTAAACGTATCCTGTCAACAATACGGGAGTTTGCGGATATTCTGGAAATGCCTGATCTATATCAAAAAATTGAATCCCTTGTGAAATGAGATCAACTTTCCCCCTTTTTCCCTCAAATACAAGGATCCCATGGAAGTGGCTGTCAATGCACTGACTTTGCTTTGCCAAGCAAAAAAATAGTATATCAGGAATATATGTTGGGGACTATTGTCTCTTGCCGGTCTGGGATATTTCGATGCCGGAATTTTTAAGTTCGGTTTCGATCAGAGACTTGAATCCTTTCAGGGTTCGGTCCCGCAGCTTTTTACCGTTGATAAATACGGTCGGTGTGCTTCGTACGCCCACCCCGGCGGCTTC
>JASFTQ010000012.1:0-31037 GCA_050053515.1 Desulfobacterales bacterium
AACTGATAATATCGTTCGGACCCCCCCAGGCCGCGTCTGCCGAAAAAATAATTGATCTCGAGAAAATACATTTCATTGTTATCCGAAAAAATAATATCAAACCCGGCCAGATCAATTTTCGTTTTGCGACAAAATTCATCGGTTGCTGAAATGGCTATTTTCTGAAGCTTGGGATTCGCTGTCCTGTCGATAACCGCCCCTTTGGCCAAACTGGTATGAAAGCATTTGTTATTTTTTTGGATACGCCAGTATGAAATTCGTTTTTGACCGATGACAGCGACCCTGAGAGTTCTATTGGAATTGGGAATATATTCCTGAATAATAAATCCCTTCTGGCGTGTTCGTTCATAAACGGCCGCTTGTTGAACGATTTCCTGTAATTGGTCTTCGCTGTGGATTAAAAAAACAGTATCCCCCTCTCCACCCCAATTGAACTTGAAAATTAAGGGGTATTGATACAAAAATTTATGGGCACACCCGTTGAAGCTGGTCCAAAAATCCCCGGTCGAATAAAAAAGTTCGGATTGGGGGTGAGCCACGTTCGTTTCCTGAAATAACCGTATTTGACTGATTTTGTCGGGGTAACGAAAACGCGTATCGTAGTTCGGAAAGATATAGGCACAGTTTTGACGTGCCAATTGATACAGTGCCAGACTGCTTCCTTGCGGAAGAATCACCGCATCCGCCGCAAGAACGGCCCGGCGATCATCTTCGTCAGGTTCTCTGCCGGCACAGATGATGTTTCTGTCGGCTTGAAAAATAGGGTGAAAGGAAAGTATCATGTATCTATCAATACCCAAACCTTTGTAAGGCTTTGGTATCCTTGCGCCAATTTTGCTGGACTCTGACAAAAAGGTTTAACAAAACCTGCGTGCCCACCATCCGCTCAAGGTCTTTTCTGGAAGCCTCACCGATCTGTTTTAGCTTGCTTGCTTTTTTGCCGATCACCATACCCTTCTGGGAGTCGTGCTCTACGTGTATGGTTGCGTCAATAATGACAAGGTTTGCCTTTTTTCCCTCTGAAAATGAATCAACCGTCACGGCGCTGGCATACGGTATCTCCTGACCGGTTAACCGGAAAACCTTTTCACGGATTATTTCGGCGGCGATAAATCGTTCCGGCAGGTCGGTAATCCTATCAACCGGAAAGTACGGCGGCCCCGGCGGCAAAAGCATCTCCATAGCCTGAAAAAGCGCTTCAATTTGGATGCCGTCTCGTGCTGAAATCGGTATCACCGCTTCAAATGGATACACTTTTGCCCAAACGTCGATAATGGAAAGCAATTTGGCTTTTTCAATAAGGTCTATCTTGTTGAGCGCTAAAATTGCCGGACGCCTATTTTCTTTTATTTTGTCGACGATCAAGCCTTCCGAACCGGGGTCGGGATGGGCGACATCCAAGATGACCATCACCAGATCAACGTCGCTAAACGTTGAGAGCGCTACCTCTACGATCCTGACGTTCAGCAGATCCCTAGCCGGGTGCACCCCCGGCGTATCAATAAAAACAATCTGGGCCGTCGGTCTGTGAACCACACCAATGATCCTGTCGCGTGTGGTTTGCGGTTTTTTGGAAGTGATCGAAATTTTTTGTCCCAGCATTCGGTTTAAAAGGGTTGATTTGCCTGCATTGGGCGCCCCGACAATGGAGACCAACCCTGATTTAAAATCGTTGGCCTGCCCATGGTGTGATTTTTGAACCATTGGATATTTATATGTGTTCCTCGGTTTTGGGTATCGTCAATCAGGCCCTAACAACACTGCAATGGAACGCCAAAGATCCTGCCTTCCTCTGGCCGACCGGGCCGAAAACAAAATAACATCCCCTGGTTTGACATAAAGCGCTTGGGCAATCCTGTCCCTGTGATAGGTTTGTTTGTTCTTTGAAAATTTGTCTGACTTTGTCAGCACCATTTGGAACGCAATACGGTAATGATCAAACCAATCCATCAGATCCAGCTCATCCGGACCCGGCATCCGCCGGATATCCATGATCCACACGACACCTTTCAGCGTGGGCCTGGTGGATATATAGGTTTCAATCATCGGGCCCCATTTTTTTTGTATTGAAGACGGGACTTTCGCGTAGCCGTAACCGGGTAAATCGACAAACCTAAATTTATGATTGATGTCAAAAAAATTAATCAACCGGGTCCTGCCCGGCGTGGCGCTCGTTTTAACCAAACGCTTGCGATGAAGGAGGGTATTGATCAGGGAAGATTTTCCCACATTGGATCGGCCGGCAAACGCAATCTCCGGTAAATCGGCCAGCGGATATTGAGAAGGCTTGGCAGCACTGGTGATAAATTCGGCAGACGTGATCTGCATGATGCGGCATTTTGGATTTAAATAATTAAGGGGCGGGGGTGCTTTTTCCACGGCAAGATGATCGCCCCGCTGCTTCCAAGGGACAGAGGGCTATTGCCGCCGAGAAAGGCAAAACACGGCGTCGCTTCTTGTTGGAGTGAACGTTTTAATAGCCGGCAGTAAAATGCAAGGCAGTTGCCGCCGTCAGGCTCGGCAGGCAACAGCCCGGCATCTTGCCGTGAAAAAAACACCCCCACCCCTGAAATAATTTTAGTGGTCATTGGGGAGATGTGATATTTCGGCAAAAGAAGTCAGCTGCGCTCTTCAAGATAACGCTCCAATCGATCCATCCCCTCTTGGATATTTTCTAAAGAATTGGCATATGAAAATCTTAAATACCCCTCGCCATTTGTTCCAAAATCGATGCCGGGAGATACACCGACGTGGGCTTTTTCCAATATGTCAAACGCCAATTGATAAGAGTCATTGGAAATGTGCTTGGCATTGGCAAACACATAAAATGCCCCGGTAGGTTCCACGGTGATACCAAGACCCAGTTCTTTCAGGCGCCGGATGGTGTACTTTCGGCGTTCGTTATAGATTTTTCTCATCCGCAGAACATCCTGCGTGGCATCCTCAAGGGCTGCGATGCCCGCCCTTTGAATCATGGCATTGGCAGATATAAAGAAATTCTGATGGATTTTTTGCATGGGGCGCATAAATTGTTTGGGGGCAATCACATAACCCAGACGAAGGCCGGTCATGGCAAATTGCTTTGAAAACCCATTCAGCACAAAGGCATGATCCGTGAATTCTAGAATCGAGTGTTCTTTTCCTTCATAAACCAGTCCGTGATAAATTTCATCTGAAACGATATAGGGGCACTCCGGACATTGCGTCAAGGCGGCAATTTCCCGCATGCGGCCGGCCGACAAAAGGTTTCCTGTCGGATTGGAAGGTGAGTTGATGAACACGGCTTTGGTCTTTGCGCCGATATTTCTCCGAATCGTCTCCGGTCTGTATTGAAAACCGTCTTCTTCATAGACCGGTATCGCAACCGGCCTGCCATCCACGAACTTGATGAAATTGGGATAGCAGGCATAATGGGGATCTGAAATGAGCACCTCGTCGTCTTTTTCGAGCAGTGCCGAAAAAACCAGGAATATGGCCGGTGAGGACCCGGAAGTAACGATGACCTGGTCCGGGTCTATGGAGACCCGATAGTGTTGGTGATAATATTTACAAATTGCTTGTCTAAGTTCAAACATACCCAAACTATGTGTGTAATGGGTAAATCCATCCGCCAGCGCCTTGCATGCGGCTTCCTTGACGCATGACGGGGTATCAAAATCCGGTTCGCCGACTTCCAGATGAATAATCCGGGCCCCTTCCCGTTCCAGCTCCTGGGCCCTCTCCAGCACATCCATCACAATAAAGGAGGTCATTTCTTCGGTGCGTTGGCTAATCATGCTAAATTATCCATTTCATTAGTGTCCGAAACGATTTTGCCGGTG
This sequence comes from Desulfobacterales bacterium, assembly GCA_050053515.1. Lineage (GTDB taxonomy): Bacteria > Desulfobacterota > Desulfobacteria > Desulfobacterales. The sequence goes on from JASFTQ010000012.1 coordinate 3,822, forward strand.
ACCAACAATCAAAACGCAAAGCAGGTGTTCTCCCATAAGAAGCAGGCGTAATGAATAAGGAAGCTAGACCACCTTATTCAGGGGGTACTCTATGATGCCTTCGGCGCCTTTTTTAAGAAGTTCCGGAACAAGATCTCTGACGATCTCCGAGCTTACAACAGTTTCCACCGAAAACCAATCTTTGTTATACAAATGCGCGATTGTCGGCGCATTTAAACTGGGAAGCAGCGAAATCACCGTTTCGAGTCGTTGCTCAGGAACGTTCATCTTAAGGCCGACCAATTTTTCACCCAAAAGCGCTCCCTTCAACAAAAGGGCAATCTGCTCGATTTTTTCTCTTTTAGCCGGCGTATTCCAGCTTTGATGGTTGACAATCAACTGGGGATTGGTCTGCATCAATTCATGGATAATCCGCAGGCCATGGGCCTTTAAGGTGTTGCCGGTTTCGGTAACTTCCACGACGGCATCTGCCAGACCGGAGACGACCTTGGCCTCCGTTGCGCCCCAGGAAAATTCAACGGAGACCCGGATGTTGCGTTGCCTAAAATACTTTTGGGTATACTTTACAAGCTCTGTTGCAATTTTCTTACCCTCGAGACCCTCTATATCTCCGATGTCGGAGTCGTACGGAACCGCAACAACCCAGCGTGCAGGCCTTGAACTGACTTTCGAGTACACGAGGTCTGTGACAACATATACATGCGAGCCGTTTTCCGCGATCCAATCCTTACCGGTAAGACCGGCATCCAGCATACCGTTTTCAACATACCGGGACATCTCCTGAGCACGACAAATAACGCATTCCAACGTGTCATCATTAATTTCAGGAAAGTAACTTCTCCCATTGACATTAATCTTCCACCCCGATCGTTTGAACAACTCGATGGTTGCGCTTTGAAGGCTTCCTTTTGGAATTCCTAACTTTAATGCTATATTCATTTATGATAAACCTCCGCGGGATCAAAGACGGGTTTAGCGATGATGCGTACCGATCCATTTTCAACCTTTTTGAAAAAACAGCTCCTATGACCGGTATGACAGGCAGCCCCCCCTTGCTGTTCAACCTTTAAAAGAACGGAATCGTTGTCACAATCGATCCATATTTCTTTAATATGTTGGACATGGCCGGAGGTTTCGCCTTTAATCCATATTTTTCGTCGACTGCGGCTATAATAAGTGGCCCGACCGGTGCTGAGGGTCTTTTCCCAGGCTTCCCGGTTCATAAATGCAAGCATCAAGACCTCTCCTGATGTGAAATCCTGCGCAATGGCCGGAATGAGATCACCGGCTTTATCAAAGTTAAGTTCCGGCATAAGATTTACCTCTAATATCAAACGTCATCCCGGTGGTAGCCATCGGGATGAGACGTACATTTTCCGCAGCAGCGCGGGATAAGGGAACCTGCGCTGCTGACTCAATCCCGCCGAACAGACGAACCTCAGAGGGGTTTTGGTGATGATTCTACCTCGCTTTTGCGGTAAACTATCTTGACTAACCAGATCGCATCGCAATGTCAATTTTTTTTTATGTCTTTTTAGCAGCTTGCTAAACAATTCTAAATTTGGTATGAAAAATGGCTGTCATGCAACATGTTAACGGCAGTTAAGACCCTTGGGAGCAAGAAGATCATGCCAAAGCCAAAAAGTACGTCAGAGATAATAAAAAAGCGGGCCAAGAAAGAAAAAGGCGGCTTTGCTCGGTTTGTCACCCGTTTGGCTATCTGGGGCACAGTTGTTGTTATCGTGTTCGGTGTGCTCGGGACCTTGGGAGCCTATTTCTTTTTGAGCCAGGACCTGCCCAAGATTACAACTTTAACAGATTATCATCCGGCTGTCATTACCACCGTATATTCAGCGGATCACCAAAAAATAGCTGAATTTTATAAGGAACGCCGGATTGTTGTTCCGTTGTCTGAAATTCCTCAGATGATCGTCGAAGCATTTGTGGCCGCCGAAGACGCTAGATTTTACAAACACCGCGGGATTGATCTGCTGAGCATTATCCGCGCATTTTTTAAAAATATTGAAGCCGGAACCATCGTTCAGGGAGGCAGCACCATTACCCAGCAGGTAACCAAGTCGTTTTTCCTAACCCCTGAAAAAAGCTATACCCGCAAAATAAAAGAAGCTATTTTAGCCTATCGTATCGATAAAGCATTCAACAAAGAACAAATCCTATACTTATACCTCAATCAGATTTATCTGGGGCATGGTGCCTACGGGGTGGAAGCCGCTGCCGAGAATTATTTCGGTAAATCAGCAAAAGATCTTAACCTGGCTGAATGTGCCATGTTGGCCGGATTGCCCCAGGCACCCAGCAGGTACTCCCCCTTCAGACATCCCGAAAGAGCAAAACAGCGACAAATCTATGTTTTAAACCGAATGGTGGCCGAGGGCTATATCACCAATATTCAGGCTACGGAGGCAATCAACACCCCGCTGGATGTCAAACCCCGGCGTAACATATACATGGAGGAGGTTCCGTATTTTACGGAGCATGTCCGCAGATTTATCGAGAAAGAATACGGATCCAATACCCTCTACACGGAAGGACTCAAAGTTTACACAACCGTTGATTTAGAATCACAACGAATCGCACGGGAAGAGATCGAAAAAGGATTAAACGCCCTTGATAAACGTCAGGGCTATCGGGGCGCTTTGAGGCACCTTGAGCCGGAGGAAATCGAGTCATTTTCAAAGCAACTTCAGATCGAACTCGATGAAGCGCCACTGCAGGCGGAAATGACCACCAAGGGCGTGGTCATAAAAGTTGATGATAAGCTTAAAGTCGTCAGTGTTCGCATGGGTAATTCCCAAGGGGTGATTGAACTGGCGGATATGGGATGGGCACGAATACCCGATCCTGAAGTCCCCTATCGTGAAGATGCGGTGAAGCGCCCGGGAGATGTACTCAGGGAGGGTGATGTCATATTGGTTCGGACGAAGGGTAAAAAGGACGATCCGGCAGGTTTATGGGAGCTGGCTCTTGAGCAAGAACCGCTGGTGCAGGCGGCTTTACTATGTATCGAGGCCGAAACCGGTCAAGTCTTGACCATGGTGGGCGGTAGCGATTTCAAGGAGACCCAGTTTAACCGAGCGATTCAATCCCGACGCCAGCCCGGATCGGCTTTCAAGCCGATCGTTTATGCAGCTGCGATTGATATGGGCTATACGCCGGCAAAAATCATCATCGATTCACCCATCGTCTATCAAGATGAAGAAATGGACTCCAAGTGGAAACCGAAAAACTATGGCAAAAAGTTTTATGGTCCCACCCGCTTCCGAACGGCGCTGGAAAAATCCCGCAACGTCATCACCATAAAGATTTTACAGGATATCGGTGTCGATTATGTTATCGATTACGCAAAGCAATTGGGCATCACTTCGAATCTGAACAGGGATCTTTCACTTGCGTTGGGTTCTTCGGGTGTATCTCTACTTGAGCTTGTCACCGCTTATTCCGTTTTTGCCAATCAGGGACATCTCGTGGATCCATGTTTTTTCACCAAAATCCTTGATCGGGACGGTAATGTGATTGAAGAATGCATTGCGGAGAAAGAAAAAGCTATCGAAAAAGATACGGCTTATATTATGACCCATTTACTGGAGGGTGTGGTTCAAAATGGCACCGGCTGGCGAGTCAAAGCCCTGGGCCGGCCGACGGCAGGCAAGACCGGCACCACCAATGATCTTTTTGATGCTTGGTTTGTGGGATACACACCTCGCTTTATCACCGGTGTATGGGTTGGGTTTGACGAAGAAAGATCGCTGGGGGTGCATGAAACCGGATCCCGGGCGGCCAGTCCAATCTGGATTGGGTTTATGAAGCGTCTGCTGGCGGATAAACCGGTACGGATTTTTCATGAGGCGGAAGGTGTGGTCTTCATTCAAATAGACGCCGAAACCGGTCTTCTGCCGATACCCGAGTCCAAAGAGATCATTTTTGAGGTTTTCAAAGAAGGTACCGCTCCCACCGAATATAGCAAACGACCGGATTCAATCACCGATCCTGAAGAATTTTTTAAAAAGGATGTGTAACCCGACACTTTATTCCCAGCGACAAGATATACCCCCGTAAATAATAATAGATCGATTCCCTCTACTATTGTACCTTGCTGTGAAAGATCCCACCAACAGTATCAATTCAAGCTTGTCTCTCTATTGTACGCCCATCGCATCACACCAAGCGAGCATAATATAATATCCCCCTGGGTGCCGCCTAATTATAAAAAGAAAAATGAATTGAGAATAATTTTCTAATAAGCTTTTTTACACTTGACAAAATAATTAAATAAACACTATTGGCTTAAAAAATATTCCAAATAAAAAATAAAGCGGCTCCCTGGATAAAACAAATCTTGATGCATTGGATAAAATAGCCCTGTTGCCGGATGTTATCTGGGCGGGGGGATACCGGACGATACGAAATTATCGCAGAGGCGGTTTGTATAAGGGGAAAGGACGAATTATATCGATTTGCCACTGAGACGATTCTCAAAAGGGGAAATATCGTTAGAAGTGAGGCATTCATCATTCTGAAATCCGGGCATAATCGGATACGTTTGCCCGATAAGGTAAATAACCTTTAATCAGAAACTCAACCAGAAGGAAGAGACGGACAAGTACTTGATTCCGACGGAAGCCGAATGGGAATATGCCTGCCGGGCGGGAAGCACGGTCGCCTTTCCGATTCGACTTGACAAATTCCGGCTGCCGTTTGTATTAAATATTATTACAAAATTTATCTTTCAACCGGCTCGAGGGTATAGCCATCAGAGGGGGGGGGATGACCATGAAAGATGACGATTTGACCCAGGTGAAACACATCGGCCCTTCACGCATGAAAGTGCTCAACGACAATGGGATTCGCACCATCAAGCAGCTTTATGAGACACCGCTTGAAAAACTGGTCCGGATAGCGCCCATCGGTGAACGGTACGCAAAACTCATCAAGAGTGCGGTAACTGAATATTATGGGGAATCAGCAAAGAAACCCATCCCAGCCCCTATGGCAGCGCCGCGCAAAGAGGAGAAAACCGAGGAACTCAATCAGAATCTAGAAAAAAGAATCAACGCGCTTTACAAAAGTTTAACACGGGCCAATGAGGTTTTAAAACCGCTTGGGAAAAAGAAATATCTGGAATTATACATTGATTTTAAAAAAAAGTCCAAAACCCTCAAGAAGCGTATCGATGCTTTGAATCAAAACCAGGGGAATTTAACCAACAAAAGGACCAAAAGTATCATCAAAAAGGCCGATGCGCTGAATGCAACTCTGGAAAATGTGGGCAAAAAAACAAAAAAGAAAAAATACCAGAAATTATCCAAACAAATTCGGTCCTTTTCAAAAATGCTCCGCGATGCGAACGCTTGAAGGTAAGCCGCAAGCAGTGGTAACTGATCTCGGTCTATTGAATGAAAAAGTTACTGTTACTGGGCGATATTCACGCAAATTATGTCGCCCTTAAAGCAATTCATCAGTACATCCGGCCGGACCGTTTTGATCTGATCATTAATACCGGTGACTTCACCGTTTACAGTACTTTTCCCAATGAGACCATCCAATGGTTTCGTGAGCGAAGGCAAACCACTTGCATATTGGGAAACACGGATCGGCGTATTTTGAGAATCTTAAGCGGCAAAAAGTTAAAAAAGCCAAAAAAAGAAGAAAAACGGGTGATGTATTTCTGGACATCTGAAATCTTGCTGCCTGAAAATATCGCCTATCTCAAATCCCTACCCAAACAAACAGAGTTGACGGTCGGCTCGATCCGCATCGGCGTATTTCACGGAACCCGCGATGATGCGGATGAAGAGTTGTTTCCGGATGCACCTGAAAGCCGATTCCATGAACTGGCCAAGAACTCACCCTATCAGGTTCATATCATGGGGCACTCTCATGCACCGTATTATAAAATCATTGATGGGGTTCATTTCATCAATCCGGGCAGCGTCGGTCGCATGTTTGACGGAGATCCCCGGGCATCTTTTGCGATTCTTAAAATTTCTTCAGGAGAAATAGCAGTGGAGCATTTTCGCATACCCTATCCGGTGGAAGAGGTGATTAATGATCTGAATAATCATAAACTTCCGGCTATTTATGGAAAAATGTTCCAAGCGGGGAGAAAATTAAATTGATTTTTGCAAAATGCACCAGTCATACACAGCGTCATAATAAATTGCGGATTCCCCTTTGAATGGTTGGTTTTAAGCTACTTTAGCAGGGATTGGGGGGAGATTTGGAGTCGATATGGAAACCAGAGAGCAAATACCCGGTCCGCATAACAATTTTCTGGAAAAGGCGGCCGGTTCGATAGAACCAATCAGAGAAACGCTGCTTGAAGTCGAATCGGAAGTCACCTGTACCGCTCCCGACATACGATTACGAAAGATCAAGAGGGTTCTCAAAAAGAAAGATAAAGCAGAAATCGTCAAGACCGTATTGGAGAAATTTTACAATTCAGAGGAGTTGAAACCGTACCAGGCGGAACTCATCAAGATGCAGCGTCATCTTGAACGCACCGGAAAAAAAATGGTCATCCTTTTCGACGGCCGCGATGCCTCCGGCAAGGGCGGAACGATCCGGCGGGTGACCCGCTATATGAATGAAAAAAGATATCGCGTGGTGGCGTTGGGGAAACCCACCGAACACCAGAAGACAGAACTGCATATCAAACGGTATATCGAACACTTTCCACGTGCCGGAGAAATTGTATTGTTTGACAGAAGCTGGTACAATCGCGCCCTGGTTGAACCGGTGATGGGATTTTGTACCCAAAATCAGTATAAACGATTTATGAAGAAGGTCATTGCTTACGAGCAAAATTTTCTCGAAGATGCCGGCAGGACCATCCTGTTGAAGCTCTATTTTTCGGTGAGTAAAAAAGAACAGTCCAGACGATTTGACAGACGAAAAAATGACCCCTTGAGGCAATGGAAACTTTCCGAGGTGGACCTGCAGGCGCAGGAATTGTGGGACGATTTTACCAAAAAAAAGTTCATGCTATTGAAAAAGACCCATACCAATAATTCGCCGTGGCATGTCATTCGATCGGACGATAAACACCTGGCCCGACGGGAAACCATGAAGGTGATCCTCAATACGGTCAGATACAGGGGAAGAAACCGCAAACTGGATTATAACCCGGATCCGGATATTGTTATCCCCGGCAACAAGGAACTCCAAATAATGAAAAAACAACGAAAAAAATATGGCAAATCCCTGGTATGACTCTTCTGGAATTCTATGGTTGGACTCTGCCATCTGCTCTGATGGCTATTATAATGAAACAGAAAGGTGAAACTCCTGAATGTTCTGATTACATCAGGGGTCGGGGTGTTTTTGCACGGCCTCTCAATTATTCATAAATAGGGGGAGGAAGCAATGGCAAAAAATAAAAAAAAGAAAGCCAAATCCAACCGCTTAAAACCAAATAACAAGGCGCAGGTTTCGATAAAGGAAAAGGATTCGTCTGAATCAAAAAATAAAATAAATAACGAAGGCAAAAAAAAGGCAAAAAAGCTAAAGAAGAAATTATCCGAACACACGGCCTTTAAAAATAAAGATAAGAAAAAAAAGAAAAGCCGCCAACCCGTGTGGGTAAAAAAATTCACCCTGGATTACGAAGAGGAACTGCATAAGCTGCAAATCGAGCTTTTGAAAATGCAAAAACATGTCAAAAGTGAGGGGTTACGCATCCTGGCGTTATTCGAAGGACGGGATGCGGCCGGCAAAGGCGGCACCATTAAAAGGATTATTGAGCATTTGAACCCCCGGGGTACCCGGGTCGCAGCGCTTTTAGCCCCCAGCGACACGGAGCAGACCCAATGGTATTTTCAACGGTATATTCCGCACCTCCCGGCGGCAGGAGAGTTCGTGCTTTTTGACCGCAGTTGGTACAACCGGGCCATGGTTGAACCCGTAATGCACTTTTGCACCGACGAGCAAAATAAACGATTTTTGAAAGATGTCCCCTTTCTGGAGGAGATGCTGGTTAAGGACGGCATTATTTTATTCAAATTTTTCTTCTCGGTCACTAAAAATGAACAGCTGCGTCGATTTGACTCCAGAGAAACAGATCCGTTAAAACAGTATAAAATTTCACCGGTTGACAGAATGGCGCAGGAGATGTGGGACGATTACACCGTGAGAAAGTTTCAGATGCTCAACGAAACCAACCGGACACTTGCTCCCTGGACGATAATTCGGTCGGACAATAAAAAGTTGGCAAGACTCAATTGCATCAAATGTATTCTGTCCAAAATCGATTACGAAGATAAAATCTCCGGTGAGGAACTCCAGGCCGATCCTGAAATCGTGGTATCGGGCATCGATGAAATCAGATTCATGGAAGAACACTTATTGGAACCGACGGATCTGCCCGGATAATGGACGGTTACGGCATTTTTATCTCGTCGTTGGCGGGAAAACCATGCCGTTGTTACAATTATCAGCAAAATGAATTATCTTGTTGGTTATCCATTCTGTGAGGGGGGGAGCCATGGCATTGAGACAAAAAATCAAAGAGAGAATGATTCCTATTGAAAATTACGCAACCATTGCGCCGGAGGCCACTTTGAGGGAAGCGGCATTATCATTAAGAAAATCATTCTTCGAATTGGACGGCGGTATGCGCACAGCCGCAGGTCCGCGCACCGTGCTGGTTGCTGATCAAAATAAAAAATTGGTGGGCATATTGGATTTCAGGTGTTTTCTCGAGAACTATTTCCCCCAAATTGGAGGCCTGTCGGAAAAACTGAAAGTCAAGGACATCATGCTCAAGGTCAAGGGGACGATCGATGCGAATGCCAGCCTGGAAGATGGTTTTAAGACGGTTGTCCAAAAAAAATTAAGCGTGCTTCCCGTCTACGACGGCGACACAGCGGTCGGCCTTATCCGTGATACAGATATTTTCCTGGCTATCACTGATAATTTAGAATGAAATTGACCGGTTCGCTTCCCGGCAAGCCCCGCCCCTTGGGGCGGGGAGCTTCACTTGGCGCTGGCGGCAGAAAAAAAGGGCCTTCCAGCCGCAAGGGGCGGATTGCCCTTCAACTAGCCTTCTCGCGTGCACAGGCCCCTAACAGGTGACGATTGTTTGATATCGCTTCGGTCCGGCATAGTGACGCGATGATTTGTCATTGGATGCGATACTCAGTCCGTTCTAAACGGCGGGGCTTGAAGGAATGGGACCCGCTCTAGTTCTCATTGAAAATAGCCGATCAAGAAGCATGTTTTTTGGGAAACTCAAAAAACTTGAGTTTACCGCAGCCTTCATAAAGTTCGGTCCATGAGGAAATACCAAGCGCCACACAACAGATACCGCTGGTGGGGATATTGCTGACGGGCTGATCACCGATGGTGTTTGCCAGGCTGGTCAACGCCGGATTATGACCGACTAGCATGGCTTGATTTGCCGAATCATCGATGTTCTCGATAACGTCCGTCAGCGCATCTTCACTGAATTCGTAGAGGTTTTCGCGGTATCGAATTTTATCAAGAGGGTAGTTGATTTTATCGGCGATGAGCCGAACCGTCATGGCAGCCCTATTTGCCGGGCTGGATATTATGAGGTCCGGCGCCACCTTTAATTTTTTAAGAACCTTCCCCATAAGCGGTGCATCCCTGCGACCACGCTTGTTTAGAGGCCTTTCAAAATCATCCAGCTTGGGATATTTCCAGCTTGATTTGGCATGTCTGACCAGATACAGGGTTTTCATAATTTATCACCACTGACGGCTGTCATGTGTAAATTGAGGTTTAACGTGTGCCATCCTGGTCAAATGTTACTAATTTATGGCCGTTGGTTTGTGCAACCATTTTTTTTTATTCGCCACCCATCCGCACTTTTTGCACACGAATTTTGGGTTTTTGATGATGTCTGCAAACTTGTCAAAGCTGTCAGCGACCTCTTTGGGTTTCCATTTACAAAGCTGTTTTGTACTTTTTGCCATTTTACGCTCCTTTGTCGTCGAATGCCTGAACAAAAGCTGAAATATTTGTTCAGAAGGCCGATCTTTTCATTGAGCCGTCGAAATATTTTTCCGGAATCGTTCAAATTAATAACGATAACCAAGCTTGTATATATAAATTCCCTGCATATTTTTGTTGATAAGAGATAGAACGGTCACCACCTTGTGTAGGGATTTTTTATCAGGTTGGAATTGAAGTAACGGGGGTCACCGGTTACTTCTTCACCAATCCAATCCGGCTTTATAAAGATTTGATCTTCGCTGTCCAGTTCGACTTCGGCAACAATTAAGCCTTTATTTTCGCCCCGAAATACGTCAACTTCCCAAACCAAGTCCCCCGCTTTGACCTTGCAACGGATTTTTTCAATCAACGGTTTTTCGCAGATGTCCAACATGGCATCGGCGTCCCGCCGGGGAATCTCATATTCGAATTCCAGGCGGCTTGCCCCAACCGTAAGTCCCTTAACCGTTAGGTAACCTTTATCATCTATGGTGCGCACCCGCACTATTCTTTCTTTGGTGCTGTTTAAATACCCTTGGCGATATTCGACTCCCTTTTCGCTGCGCCAGCTTCCTTCTTTGACGAGAAATTTTCGTTCAATTTCCTTAGCCATCGCATCTCTCGCTTTGAACTTATTTCCGGGACACAACCCTGGACACTTAATCTCCAATGGGCTGCATACCGAGAATTCGCTTGATTGCCAGTATATAGTTCACATTTTCATATTCTTGCAGTCCAATCATTTCTTTGGCTTCCAACACCGCCTCCACATCTTCCGATTCCACCGCTACGGTTTTTATGGCCGCCCCGTTGACCAGCAGCTCCGCTACTTCACTGATACACCCATTGATGGAATACCCAAAACGACGCTTGAATACCCTGGCTGAAACCAATTCCGGATGGGGATGAATGATATCCTCAAGAAATTGCCACACGGTATATTCGGATTGATCGAAGGTCGGAATCGCCACCCCCAGGGAAGCAAACACCTCATCCCTGATAACCGCCCTCTGCAAGGGGAACTCGGCCTTCAGATGAGGGTGCCACTGCTGGAGTCCTTTTTCTTCTCTCACAAAAGCCTTGATATCCAGGGTATCATAACGTATTTTTACGTTTTTGGTGTTATTAACTGCAGATATCAGATATATCTCATTACTTTCGCGAAATCTCTCCAATCCAGAGAGTTGCCGGATCTTTTCCTCTGCCCGGCCAAAATGTTGGGCAAAGGCACGGAACTCATAGCGGGGCTGTATCATTGGCAAATTTCCACTCGTTACCATTGTCAGATCAAAACTTAGACCAACCGTATGGACGCCGATTTAAGGTATCAGACCCTCTTCCCAACGTTCCGCGCCGGGGGGCACCTCGCCCTTGAGAAGGGCGGCAAAAGCCACAAGAGCCCTGCGGGCATCTCCTATCGGGTAATAAAACGCCTCCCAGTGCTCGCTGTCTTCACCGTCGTGGTTGGGGATAACATAATCGAATTTGCAGGCCTCGCGCAATTCTATGATGGCACTGGCAACCCGCGCTTCTATGTTTTCCAGATCCTTTAACGCAAGATTGGTTTTTTGGTGTTTGGTGCGGCGCAGCAGTTTTCGGCGCATGATATCCGGCAGCAATTTCTCGAGGTTGGTTTGCTGGAGGGGTTCTTTAAAAAACAGAATCTCCTCCCGGGAAAGGGGAGAGAGAAATACCTTCAGCGTGGGAACATTCAGCAATTCCTGCGATCCACTGAGCCTGGCCGGAATGAAAGGATTGCCCTCAAAAAAAGCATCCTTGTCCTGGTCCAGAATTGTATTAATGCTTTTTATCTCAATGGCTTGTAAATCTCCCCGAACAATGGCAGTTGTGAATCCGGGCTTTTGGGCCAGTTGTTCGATTTCCTCCCGGGACCTAAAATAGTAGTCAACACCTTCCTGTTCCCCGGGCCTGGGATCACGGCTGGTATAAAGCACAATCTGTTTTAATCTGCCGGCCAGATCAGGATAAAACTTGCGCAACGCACTGTAAAGAGGACCTTTTCCGACGCACGATGGTCCCGACAACATGACGAAGCGGCTCATGGACAACTCCTTTGTATATTTTTTTTAATCGCGGCTGGAAGCCGCTCCCACATGCTCATCATCGATCTGGGGGAGCGGTTTCCAGCCGCGAGCGATACGGATTTAGTTCATTTTGGCTTACTGTTCCAACTTACCAGAATTTAGAATGGTGTCCCGTATGTTGCGCCACAGGTTTTGATATGATTTTGTGGCTGTTGACCCGGGCGCAAAGACCGCCACCGGCTCCCGCTGAATTCCCATTCTTTCGATTTGAGCCAAATAGGGTATCGGGCTTTTTAGAACACCGTTAAATTCCTTTGCCACCGTGACCATGAATTCCTGGTGCATTTTTTTATGCCGATCCACCATTGAAAAAAAAGTGTAGATCTTAGTGACATCATATTTTTTCTTCTTACAAAAAGACAACAATTGTCGATAAGTTCGCACGGACAGCGTTGTCGGAATCATGGGTACAAGGGTGTGGTCAACAGCGGTTAAGATATTTTCAGCCAACAGGCTTATGGTTACCGGACAATCCAGAACGATGAGGTCATATTCAGCTTTGAACGGCGCGAGTATCTTTGCCAGCCGTTTTTTTGAACGTTTCAATTGGTCAAAAGTCACATCCAAATTGCGCAGCGAAAAATCTGCCGGCAGCAGATCCAGGTTTTCATAATCGGTTCCCTTCACACTTTGATAAACTCGCCGGCCGCCTTTAATAAACGCCTTTGCGCCGGATTTCAGTTTGGGTCTTACCCGAAAATAGTAGGTGGCGGAACTCTGGGGGTCCAGATCACAGATGAGAGTTTTAGAGCCGTTTTGAGCGGCCAAATAGGACAGATTTACTGCTGTGGCCGTCTTGCCCACCCCGCCTTTATTGCTGTAAAGCGCAAGGATTGCCATGTCACCCCGTTCTAAACTTTTGAGGCAAAAAGTTCCCGGAATAATTTCTGATTGGCAGGTGACGCAAAGTTTTTAAAGGTTTTAGCAAATGCATTCCTAACCATCTGTCTTTCCCTGGCCAACGTTCCAATCAGGCTGCCGATGGCCACAAGCGTTTTATTCTCCTGCTGACGGGTTGAGGGCAATTCGTTGGAAATACGCAGAAGATATTCTTCCTGAATCCGCAGATCGTTAAAATCTCCCAGGTTATCCTGCAGTTTTTTTAATTGTTCTATTAGACGCTGGATCTTTTTACGATTAAACAGGCTGGAGAAAAACTCCATCAAGTACCGTAATTTTTTACATTCAATTCTCAGCACGTGAAGCAGCTCGTCTTCGGTGTTATCGAGGATTCGGTTGCCGGCTTTTACAACACCGCGGTATTTTTTATAAATCCTTTTACAGGCCAGATCTATGATGGGAAGCTCCGAATTCGCTGCCGTCACAGCTTCCTGTTGCGGTTGGTTTAAAAATGCCCCCCAATCCTGAAGGATCTTAGCATATTTTTTGGTCCTCAAACTGGTGACGACTTTCTTTAAAGCTTGTGACCGTTTTTTCCTCAAAAGCTCGAACAACGGCTCAATGTCTTCACGCAAAATCCGCGGGAGCATGGCTTTGTAAGTACGCTCCTTGAGGAGATAAACATCCAAATCCCGCAACTGATTGGAGAGTTTGCCCATCCAGGCAAAATCTTTTTTGAAGCGGTTGGTTGTCTGCATGGGAAATACTGATTTTATTTGACCCAGAGCCGAGCGGGTCCTGCGGATGGCAACCCGGAAGTCATGTAAAAATTCCGTATCCACATCTTTTTCAATATAGTCTTGGTTGATCCGCATGACTTGCAGCAAAAAGCGCAATACCGTTTTGGCGGCTTCAGCTGAAGGCATCCGGGGCTCGAGTTGAACGTTCATTTTGGCAGAATAACTGCCCGGTTTATTACCTGCCGCTGTCAGCGCCTTGAAATATAAGGATTCGTCTTTATCGATCGTGAGTCCTGCGGCTTTGAAAAGTTTCGCCAGATGCTGCGAATACTTGCCATATCCGCGAACGGCTTTCAATCTCAAACAGGATATCAATATGGGGGCATTTTGATTGCGTGACATCCTGAATTCTTCAAAGGCGAGTCGCGCCACGGTCTTTTCATCCTGGTTCAAGATACGATAGGGCGCTGATCGGGAATGTAATTCAACAAGCTGCAAAAGTGCCCGCATTTTGATTATCGGAGCTAGAAATTCTTTCAATTCTCCTGCGGGAAAATCCCCTATAAAAATGGGCAGGGTGTTGAAATCAACGCTGTGGATCATGTTGTTTTGTGTCAGTTTACGCAACCACAGTTTCTTTCCGCTTGCAGATAAAACAAGTGATTTATTGAATAAGCGCCAGTCAAATGTGTCCAGCAGCTGAATCCGCCCAGCGATCGTCGGCTCTTTCTTGATCCCATAGTGAGCCGTCAATATGCGCGAAATTCGCCGCTCGTTGTAACCGTCCGGCAGGTTGAATTGTAAATTATCAAGCATGCGCTGATTCTCTGAATGGACGTGACCTCAGATATGTGGCGAGACCTTGCTTCCAAGTTGCGATTGCCTGCCGATAAGGTCGATGAACACTTCTTGGGCAGCCCGGCGTTGTTCGCCTTTGCGTGGCCGCCGCTGCCGGTAACTGCCGTCCGGCTGCATGTCCCAGGCCGAGCAGTTATCGTTTTCATAAACCTGCAGGGTTTTCTCCAACTCCTGTTTTAGCTGCGGATCGTTAACCGGCATCATGGTTTCCATGCGGCGATCCAGGTTGCGCCGCATCCAGTCGGCCGAGCCAAGGAAGAATTCCGGATGACCGCCATTTTCAAAGCGATAAATCCGTCCATGCTCCAAAAAACGACCCAGGGTGCTGTAGACCCCAATGTTCTCGGACAGTCCGGGAACACCGGCACGCAAACAACACAAACCGCGGACATTGAGGCTGATCGGCACACCCGCCCGGCTGGCGAGATACAGTTCGCGAATGATGCGCGCATCTTGCAGCTGATTCATCTTGGCCCGAATGCCTGAAGGTCGTCCGGCCTGGCTGTGCCGAACCTCGCGACGGATCAATTCGGTAAAATGTTCGCGCAGATTATGCGGGGCAACCATCAACTTGCCGTAGCCCGGGGAAGGCATGGCGCCGGTCAGCTCGTTGAACAGGGCCGCAACATTGGCTCCCAGTTCCGGATCGCTGCTGAGAATGCCCAGGTCTTCATAAATTTTGGCTGTGTCTGTGTGGTAGTTGCCCGTGCCAACATGGACATAGCGGCGAATACCATCCTCTTCCTCGCGGACGACAAGGGCCAACTTTACGTGGGTTTTGAGCCGCTCCACCCCATAGGCGACGTGCACCCCTTCCTGCTCCAGCAGCCTGCCCCAGGCGATGTTGGGGGCTTCATCAAAACGTGCGGTGATCTCCACCAGCACCGCCACCTGCTTGCCCTGACGCGCAGCTTCCACCAACGCTTGGATAATCGGCGACTGGGTGTTGGTGCGATAGACGGTCAGTTTGATGGCCAGCACTCGCGGATCGACTGCCGCACACTGCAGAAAATGCAATATAGAGCTGTCAAAGCTGTGGTAGGGATGGTGAAGCAGAATATCGCCTCTGCGAATCTCGGCAAACATCGCGGCAGGGTCATCGAAATCCAGCGGGCGCAGACGTGGATGGGTCACGGGTATATGGGGGGGGTCGCGCAGCTCCGGATACCCCTCCGTCTGAAAGCTCATCAAGTCTGCCAGACCCAGAAGGCCCTCTGTTGCTAATATATCATCCGGATCAACTTTGAGTTGTTCGGCGATCCAGCGTTGCAGCTTCTTAGGCGTTTCGGCGCTGACCTGCAGGCGCGTCACACCGGCAAACTTGCGGGCGGTCAATTCGGCTGTGACCATACCGATGAGTTCACCCGGTGCAAATTCGGTTTCATCATCCTCCAACTGGGCCTGTTCCCAGGGATCATCCTTGGCACCACGGGTCACGCGGAAGAAGTAACAGGTTAGACCGACCGCCGACGGGAAAAGCAGCTCGAGGTTGGACGCGATCACCTGCTCCAGAGGCACATAGCCGGCGTTATCGGGCAACGGAACCCAGCGCGGACGGTTTGACGGTACTTTGATGCGCACAAAACGGTTGCGTTTCTTCTTGGTTTCCGTCACTTCCACCGCAATGTTCAGCCCGAGATTGCTGATGAAGGGAAAGGGGTGCGACGCATCAACGGCGAGGGGGGTCAGAATCGGTTCCACCGATTCGCGGAAATAGCGCTGCAAATATTTACGCTGTGGTTTCTTCAGACCCGTGTAATCCAAAATCGACATCCCGGCCGCTGCCAGAGCAGGGCGAAGCCCGTCATTTACCAGCCGGGAAACGAGACGGGCCTGGGCGTGCAACTCCTTTCGGCAAGCCTTTAACTCTTGTCCCGGGGCGAGTCCGCCGTGGGTCAGTTTCTTTTTGGTTTTGCCTTTTTCTATACGCCGTTTGAGTCCCCCGATGCGCTTCATGGCGAACTCGTCATACAGCATGCCCATGATGCCGGCAAACTTGACGCGCTCCAGCAGGGGCAAGTTCGGATCCTCCGCGAGCGCGAGCACGCGGCGTGCAAAGCTGAGCCAACTCAGCTCCCGGTTGATAAGGGCATCCGGTGAATCAATATCGACTTTTTTCGTTATCACCTTATCTGCGCTTTGTTTATCCGCAGGTACATCTTCGGCGGTGGGAATATCGGTTCCCCGGCTCTCCTTGCGCTGCAATGATTCGATGCGTTCATGATCCAAAGTTGCCATTATTTGCCTTTCTCATCAGGGCTACCTGAATAATGGGGCTTGCTTGGGGACCGACCAAACGGGAAAAGACAATTGTGGAGCAACTCAAGAACGGCAGCAGGGTGTAGAATCGGTTTTTCCCGGCAGATATCATTAACCTATAGATAATAGATGCCTGGGGTGTCAACCATAATTTTTTACTGTATGTCCATGATAACCCTTTAATATTGATGAATTTTTAGTGTTTAGCGGCTTAGGCCATTGACAGTCGCCCCTTGCGCTATATTAAATATGCGAAACGATCTAGCGTTATCGGATTGATGCAGGCATTAAGTCTATGTTGATTATAGATGTTTATAATTCTCACTGCAGATGTGGGATGAAACCGTGGGGTTCTGAGAGCGGGAAATATCTTTAGAAAAATAGGTTGAATGAAGAATTTGTATACAGCAGCAGGTATTGGCTCCAGCCGAATGCAAGACAAAATTTTATATTCCAAGATAGGCTTCTCTTATATCCGATGATTCTTTAATCTCTTCAGGGGTTCCCTTGGCCTTGATAACACCTTCATGCATGACATAAACATAATCCGCCGCATTTAACGATGCATCGGCATTTTGCTCAACCAAAAGAATCGTTAAACCGATTTCACTTTAGGGGCCAGACCCTGGCTGGGTTCATCCAGCATCATGAGTTCGGGCCTTGTCATTAACCCCCGGGCAATCGTGACCTTTGTTGTTCGCCACCACTCAATGATCCGGCCATTTGTTTGTGTCTTTCCTTCAAACGGGGAAATAAGGAATAAACCCGTTCCAGAGATTCTTCCTTGTGGGCCAGTGCTTTTTTCAAATAGGCTCCCATGGAAAGATTCTCGTAAACCGTCATTTCAGGAAACAAATGTTTCCCTTCCGGTACCAGGGCAATGCCCAATTCCACCTTCATATCAGGGATGTTCATGCCTCCCATCATGGGGGCCGGGGGCTTTATGATGGCCGAGCTCACCGGCGTTCCCAATTCCAAGATCATGCTGGTAGCCATATTCCCCGCGCTGATGTATGTTTTCAGCGTATTTATCATGGTTCACTACGAGGCCAAGATTCATAAAATCAAGGGCGAAAAAAGTGAACACGGCGCCCTGGAAATCCTGAAAGCCCAGTGGTACTAAACCCTGCCGCTTGTGGTCATCACCGTTCTCATGCTGTGGGGGTTTTCCCCAAGCTATTCGGCAACCCTGGGTATTGTCACCTGCCTGGTGATCAGCTGGTTCAGAAATGATACGCGCATTACGCCGAAACGATTTGTGGAGGCCGCCAGAACCGGGACTGAAAACAGTCTCAAGATCGGGGCCACCGTGGGGGTGATCGGCATCATTATCGGCGTGCTCACTTACAGCGGACTGTTGCCGACGTTTGCGGATATCGTCATCGAACTGGCGGGCGGATCGCTGATACTCACCATTTTGCTGATTGCGCTGGCGTCATTGATCTTGGGGATGGGGGTCCCGGTAACGGCCGCCTACCTCATTACCGCGGTTGTTGCGGTGCCGGGCTCACGCTGCTGCACGTTCTGCCGGAAGTTCCGGCGTCGTTGGACGCAGCCGTTGAAGGATACATCAGCGCAGAAAACTGGGAAAAAATTAAGCAGCATCACCTTGAGGATGCCAGAGAAACCCTTACCCGCAAGAGAAGAGATCACGTGGCCATTAAAGAAGTCCTGAATCAATTTTGCCCGGATGTCAAATCAGGTGCGGCAGCCACCGCTTTTGAGACGGACGATGTTGTGGTTGTCTGGGGAAATCCGGTCGAACAACTTTTGACCCAGGCCGACGAAAAAAACTGCGATCTGATCGTCATGGGGACTCACGGACGCGGATCCCTGGCGGACGCCATGATCGGCAGCACCGCACGGCGGGTCGTGCGCCGATCCAAAAAACCGGTGCTGGTGGTGCGGCTGCCGGAAGAAGAAAGATAGTCGGGACTGAAAGGATAGGTGATCTTCGCCGGTAACGACGACCCAACCGGCGGATGGCGAGGCAAAGCGCCATACCCCCCCGAGCCGGTGCAACCGCCGAAACAATCGGTACATCCATTATATGGGGCATTGATCGTTCCGGCCTAAGCGAGGATTAATTGATCTTCCGCAAGGGTCGGGTCGGGTGAAATGTTAAGGGAGCCAATCTGAAACCGGTTTTTCAGGGTTTTAATATTGTCATTATTTAAGCCCCTCATTTTCGAAACGCTATGGGGATGTACTTTTATCGTTACCGTATCAAAAACATCCCTCTTTGAATTGAGAGCGGATACAGCCAGATCGAGAAATATCTTTGAATGAACCAGATGCCCGAACGATGGGTGGTAAGGTCCCGCTATAATAGGGTTCAGCCGCTGATCCTCCGCTGACATGTGGAGCCCCATGCGGATCACCGCAATATCTTTGTCTTTGAAGTAAAGATATAGTTTTTTTACGATATCGACGCCGTCATCGAGTTCAAGGGGTTTATATTTGCCGGTTTGATACCAGCTGGCCAGAAGACTGCCATCTAAAACCACAGTGGGGTAAATTCTGACAAAATCCGGTTGCAAGGCCGAGATTTTTCCGGCGCTAGCAAGTGTTTTTTCATGATTGTCCCCGGGCAAACCGACCATCATCTGCAGGCCGATGGTATAGTTATATTGCTTGAGAAGATCCACCGCCTTTTGAGTGTCGGCCGCGGTGTGGCCGCGCCGAGCCAGCGCTAAAATATGATCATCCATGGACTGGACACCCAGTTCTACGGTTGATACCGGATACGGTTTGATCAAGTAAAGTCGCTCGGAATCTATGGTGTCGGGCCGGGTGGAAAACCGGATACCATCGACCAGCCCGGCCCGAACGAATGTTCGGGCTTCATAGAGCACCGCCTTGATGTAATCCGGGCCTAACCCCAGAAAATTGCCGCCGAAAAACGCAACCTCCACTCGGCTCCTGGGTTTACCTCTATATTTCAAAAAAGTATTTATCTGCGATCCGACAGCCGCCGGGGAGATTTTTTTTCTTTGAACACCCGTAATGGCGTGCTGATTGCAAAAAACGCACCGATGGGGACACCCCCAATGGGGCAAAAAGATAGGAATGATAAAGGGGCGGTGACGGGGTGTTGGACGGCCGCCACCCGTCCGTATGCCATTTGAATTATGCTGTCCGGACACCGATTTCATTGGGATCTATTCGATACTACCGGCATTTAACCCTGTATCAGGCATCGGATTTCAAAATTTTCAAGGCCTTGCGGGCGGCATCCTGTTCGGCCAGCTTTTTGCTCTTACCGGCACCTTCGGTTTTAAAGTTTTTAACTTTTAGTTGGACGACAAAGGTTTTATCGTGATCCGGACCACGTTCATCGATGATACGATACTGCGGCATCACCCACTGGTGGGCTTGGACATATTCTTGCAGTTGACTCTTGTGGTCGTAATCCGTATCCGGCGTGCGCATCGTCTGGAGCATCGCCGAAAAATGCCTTTCAATGAATTCATGCACTGCATCAAAACCGCCATCCAGATAAACAGCAGCGACAACCGCTTCGAAGGCATTGGCTAATATCGAGTTCTTTTCCCGCCCATCCGTCTGTTCCTCTCCTCTGCCGAGTTGAAGACTAGCGCCCAGATCCAATATGCGCGCAATCGATGCAAGCTGAAATTCGTTTACAAGGCTGGCCCGCATCCTGGACAGGTCACCTTCCTTCAAATCGGGATAACGAATCATCAAAATGTGCCCAATCACAAGATTTAATACGGCATCCCCCAGAAATTCGAGGCGCTCATTGTCCTTTAAATCGGTATCGTCTCGCTCATTAACATAGGAGCTGTGCCGGCAGGCCTCTCGGATAAGCTCCTTGTTTTTAAACTCGTACCGAAGTTTTTGGATAAAGCTGTCGCTGCCGTCTTTCACTTTTAGGTAACCCTCGAGATGTCCGGTAATGATTAAATGAGGGATTAAATATAACGCAATTGGTGCCGCCTTTCCACTTGGGGCGAGACCCTAAGTTCGGTCAGCGGCTTGACACGATTTTTTCGTACAGTTCATACGGAACAAACAATTTTCCTTTTCCCGCACCCATTTGAATATCCGGTGTCAGGGCACCATGAAAATCAGTACCGCCGGTCATCAGCAAGTCATATTTTCGGGCCAGGCGTATATAAACATCGGTTTTTTCCGGCGGGTGTTTGGGGTAATAAACCTCAATTCCCATCAAACCCATGTTTTTTAATTCCACAACCAGTTTCTCGAGAACATCGTCATTTTTTAAGGACAGCAGGAAGGGATGTGCTAAAACCGGTATACCCTCCGCCCCTTTTATTACCGCAATGGCCTGTTGACAATCAATTCGATATTTTTCCACATAAGCAGGCTTCCCCCGACCCAAATATAAATCAAAGGCTTGGTCAATGGATTGAACAAAGCCTTTTTGCTGCATATAGCGGGCGATGTGGGGCCGGCCTAACAGGCCATCGCCAAATTCTTTTTGGAGATCGTTAATCGAAAAAACAAATCCCAGACCATTCAGGCGCTGAATAATCGCAGGATTGCGATTTTTTCTGGCCCGTTGTAGCAGGTCCAGTGTTCTGGTCAAATCAGCATCATCAAGTCTGAGGGCATAGCCCAATAAATGAAAGCTGCCGGAGCACGGTACGGATATCGGCGGCGCGGCGCTTATTTCTACACCGGTTAAAAATTTTAGGGACGGTGGAATCCCCAAACGCAGCGCTTCCTTTGAACCTTCAACCGTATCGTGGTCGGTAATGGCAATGGCCCGGAGATGTCGCTCAAGGGCCTGTCTGAGAATTCCAAACGGGGTGAGTGTGCCGTCTGAAGCTGTGGAATGCAAATGAAGGTCTATGCCACCGGTTGCATCACAATCCAAGGGCTTTCTCTAGAGCCTCCTCTTTGGATTTACATTCAATGCATTGAGAGGTAACGGGTCTGGCCTTCAGTCGTTTGACCGAAATATCTTCACCACAAGTTTCACATACGCCGAAGGTTCCATTTTCAATGCGCTCAAGGGCCGTTTTTATCTTTTTGATCAGTTTGCTCTCGCGATCCCTGATCCGAAGCATAAAATTCCGATCCGCCTCAAGCGCAGCCCGATCTGTTGGATCAGGAAAATTCTCCTTCGGCACGGTCATGCCGGATACCGTATCATCCGCCTGGCTCAAAAGTTCCTCTAGGCGACTTGTCAGAAGTTCCCTAAAATATTCTATATCCTTTTTTTTCATGAGAAAGCCCTTTACAACAATAAAATAGCAGTTTCAAAAAGTATCTTGGATAACATAACTCAATATTCCTGTAAAGAAATAATTGTATTTTTAAGACCAAAAAAACGGTGGCACTCCCGGCTCAGCAGAACCCGCGGATTTTCAAATACGGGGTATTATACTGCAAAATTCGGCAAATCTTCAAGTTTTAAACAACTTTTCAGGTTTTTTGTTGTAGCTATCCAATAAGTATAGTATATTTCTATATAAACTGATCCTAACCGACACATCTCACGATGCGCGGCATTCATAAATTTAGAGATTTTTTCAATAATTGACATGCGGAGGAAAGGAATTCGGCATGCAGCAAAAAGAGGCCATTTCTCACCCGGCGCCAGTCTATAAACAAATTACCATCAAAACTTCGGATGGTGCCACCATCCAGGGTAAGGTCAATCTTACCTCCAAAGAGCGTGTCTCGGATCTCTTCACAAAAAGTGAATCCCCCTTTATTGTACTTGTCGATGCCATATTAAGAGAAGGACAGGGCAAAATACTGATTCTCAACAAAGAACATATTGTTTGGGTTGAACCGGAAGAAGATTGAAAATAATTCAGGGGTCGGGGTGTTTTTTACGCGACAAGATGAAAGCCCCGGTGCTTCCAGGGGGCAGAGGGCTATTGCCGCTGAGAAAGGCAAGACAGTTGCCGCTGTCAGGCTTGGCAGGCAACAACCCGGCATCTTGCCGTGAAGGCCCCTCAACGTATTACGAGGACATTTCATCAGACAATCAGACTCTATCCGCCGGGTTTTTTAGTGCATCCGGCCAAATATTGTTCCCATTCCATGGGAAGAAGCTGTTTCTTTTTATTGTTGCACTCCTTGCAGGCGGCAACCACGTTACCCCTGGTGCTCTTTCCTCCCCGGGATATCGGTACAATGTGGTCCATCGTCAAATCTTTGGGAGAGGCCGTGCGGCCGCAATAGTGACACTCACCTTTTGCCAATCGGCGCTTCCACCACTGAGATTCTTTAAGCGCCCTTGCTCTAAGGCGCTCTTTTTTTATATCAGCGGCATCGATATCATAGGCGTAGGGTTTCATCATTCATTTACCGTCCCAACCACTAATTTTACTTGACCTTGCGATACGCACAAGCTATTTACCTTAGGGGTCGGGGCGTTTTTTTCACGGCAAGATGCCGGGTTGTGGCCTGCCAAGCCTGACAGCGGCAATCGCCCTCTGCCCCTTGGAAGCACCGGGGCTTTCATCTTGTCGTGCAAAAAATACCCCGACCCCTCATTTGCCTGTGATTTCCATTTAGATTTTTGAGTATCTGGAACTTGAAAAAAGCACAAGCAATTTTAATATTCTCGACCTGCTCAGTGCCGTAATTTCGGCCATGAGAGCAAGATGGATATGGCGATTGAATAACTGTCCAATTGCCATCAGCTGCCTTGGGCAAAAATTAACCATTGCCATTTTTTCAGAAAGCGAGTACACGGCTTGCCGCAAGATGCCGTCATAATATCCGATTCCGGAACAAAAAGCATGTCCGGAACCAATCCGTTAAAGCTTCATATTGACAACCGTGTTGCCAATGTACAGGTCGTTGCGAATTATCTCGAGCACGGGGGGAAAATAGCAATCCCGATCAGGGGAGACGGCGTATCAAGCTGGGCATCCTCTCCGAAACTAAACGGTATCAGCCTCTTTGATTATCTCAGACGGCATGATTTTGATGTCGCCCTGATCAATGGTTTCTATGAAGAAACTGAGGCGTTCCGCCGTTTGCTCAAGGATACGCCACGGGCTGTTATTATTTCAAGCACTTATTTACCAAATAAATCAACTCTTAAAAAACTGGTGGATGACATACGTGGTCTCGCCCCGGATATATACGTCATTGTCGGCGGTCCGTTTGTATATTTGTCCCATCTCATGTTTCAAAGGCGTACTGATACGGATTACGATACCGAGTCAGCCAGAAATGACTTTCTATTTCTGGATGTCGACAATGAGCCCAAGGTCGATCTTTATATTATCAGCCCGGGAGGCGAAAACATTCTCCGTGAGGTATTGAATAGAATTAAGACCGGCGAGTCTATCTTAGGCTTGCCGAATACTGCCAATCTGGCAGGAAATACATATCATTTTTCGCATCGGATAGACGATATATCGAAACTAAAGGACGTTAATATCGATTGGGATACACTTCCTGATAAGGTTTTTGAAACCCAAGTTATACCGATGCAAGCAAGCAACGGCTGTCCCTATCAATGTGCCTTTTGCAACTTTAGCAAAGATCGGCGGCTGTCTTGGGTAAAACCGATTGATCTGTTGCTAGATGAATTAAGAGCGGTGACAAATCGCGGGGTCCGGTATGTGTGGTTTGTTGATGACAACTTCAGGCTCGGAAAGAATGACCTGAACACTGTTTGCCAACGGATTGTCGATGAAGGTATTGAAGTTAAATGGATGTCCTTCATGCGGGCGAGTATGCTGAGAAATGTCGATATGCAATTGCTGCGGCAGTCAGGATGCGTGGAAGTCCAGTTGGGCCTTGAATCAGCAGATGAAAAAATTTTGGTAAATATGAACAAAAAAGCAGATCCCGGATTGTATTCTGAAGTTCTTCGTCGGGCGCTTTCAGCAGGTATCAACTGTTCCTGTTATTTTATTTCCGGCTTTCCGGGTGAAACGGATAAAACGGCACGCCGGACAAGAGAGTTTATTAAGCGTAACGAATATCCCGAGTTTGACGGACACCTTTCATGGTCCGTTTATCCGTTTGTCTTGAGTCCCCTGAGCCCCATATATGAACCGCATCTGCGCAAAAGATATCATTTAACAGGATATATGCAAAAATGGAAACACAATACGATGGATTCTGACCAAGCCATAGAGCAGGTGTTGAAAACATATTATGCGCTTCAAAATTCCGGCCCAATCTACCGAGGCGACAATCAAGAAATATTAGGCGCCTTAGGGCCACAGCGCCGTAAAAAATTCGAAGCGATGCGGCACAAACTCTCAAAATCAGCATTAACCGGCCAATTGGAGCGTCAAGAAATAATACAGTCTTTTTGTAAAATACTTCCGCCGATGAATGATTAATGAATTGCTATGGGAATTTCGGAGATGACCGGTCGTAATTATTTGATGGAAAGTGAACAGGAAGCACTGCGTCTCGACATAAAAACGGAAAGTGAGGTTGTCAAAAAGCATGCGCGGTGGGCCGGCATAAAATCCGGTATGCGGGTGGCAGATTTGGGATGCGGTTCAGGAAAGACATCGTATCAATTGAACCAGCTCGTTCAACCGGGTGGAGAAACGTTTGGGCTGGATTTTGCTCAGCAGCGCATCAATTATGCCCAAGCAAATTATTCCAATGAGAGCTTGAAATTTCTGTGCAAAGATATTCGAAATTCCCTCGATCAAATAGGCATGGTTGATTTTATTTGGGTCCGTTTTGTACTGGAATATTATCAGGCAACCAGTTTTGATATTGTCAAACATATATACCGCATTTTGAAACCGGGCGGTATTATATGTCTGATTGATTTGGACTACAATTGTCTGAGCCATTTCAAAATGACTCCGAGACTCGAAAAGGCCCTGCACGGGATAATGAGGACCCTTGAGAGGAAAGCTGACTTTGATCCTTATGTCGGCAGAAAGCTTTATTCCTATCTTTATGAATTACACTGCCAGAATATCGACATTCATTTGGATGCGCATCATCTCATCTTCGGAGAATTAAAGGAGACCGATGCTTTTAACTGGGTGAAAAAAGTGGAAGTGGCCGGAAAAAAATCAGGTTATCAATTTGAAGGCTACGAAGGCGGCTATCTAGAGTTTTTCGAAGAATTCAAAAAGTTTTTCAGCGATCCTGGAAGATTTACCTATACGCCGGTTATTTGTTGCCGGGGATGCAAACCCCTCAAATAATCACACCATTGAGGCACGATACGCCGGTTCCCCCGCATGCATCTTCGAATAATAACGAAAAAATGCATCAACGATGCCTCTATCAAAGCTCTTTCCGCGCTCTTGCTTCAATAACACAATCGCTTCATGAAGTGGCATGGGTCCACGGTAATGGCGTTTGGCAGTGATAGCCTCAAAGAAGTCTGCCACCGCCAGTATCCTGGCACCCAGCGGAATCTCGGCTCCCTTGAGTCCGTCCGGATAACCGCTGCCATCAAATTTTTCATGATGGGCACCCACGACTTCGGGAACATGGCTGAAAATACCCTCAAAATTTATTTGTTCTAAAATACGTCTGCTTTTAAAAGAATGGTTTTTTACTATTTCATATTCCTGCTCGGTTAACTTACCCGGTTTCTTCAAGATGGCGTCCGGAATTCCGATCTTACCATAATCGTGAAGCAAAGCGGCCACTTGTATCATTTGGCAGAACTCTCTGGGCAGTTCCAGTTCATTTGCGATCCCTAAAACGTATTGGGTAACCCTTTCAGAGTGCCCCGAGGTAAGGGGGTCACGAGCGTCAATACTGGCAGCCAAGACCTGAAGAATCGATCTAAATTGCCGTTCCCGCGCTTCGTGAAGCTGGGCATTGCGGATGCTCACCCCCAGAACGGATGCAATCCCCATCAACAAACTGATGTCGCTTTGAACGAGGGGGCGTTTTGAACGCAAATTATCGACTGCTAGAACGCCCAGAGATTTTTTGTCGCAAATGATGGGGCAACAGATGAAAGATTGCGATCCCAATTTATTGGCAAGTGCCAGACTCCTTGTTGAAAAATCTGCCGCAATCTCTTTGAGGTTATTCACCAAAAAAGGTTTCTGTTCCCGGAAGGCAACGATAAATATTCCCTTGGATTGGGGTTTATCAAGGTGGAAAGCGGCATTTTTTAAAAATTCCATCTGATGGGCCCTGAAACCGTACCCCGCGCGGTACATTAGTCTCTTTCTGGCAGAATCTGCTAAAAGAATCATGCAGCGGTCGTAGTCGAGACGTTTTTTTGAAATCTCAACAACCTTTGATAAAATATCTTCGATCCTCGTCCGGCTGCTGATTGCCTGCCCGATTTCATTGGTCATAAGGGCGTTGTTATAATTGATGTTGATCTGATCAAGCAGTTGCTCGGTAGTGTATTTGAGATTATTCAGACTCGATTTTAATTCTGCTTTTTCAATATTTCCGGCTAAAAAAGACAGCAATAGCACTATTGCAGCAGAAACAGGCAAAAGCGCAGTTAATGAAAAAAAGGTAAATTTAAC
>JASFTQ010000013.1:0-30848 GCA_050053515.1 Desulfobacterales bacterium
GTAGATATAGATAAAGCGATCCAATCCGGCGCCCTGAGCCATTTGGAGCAGAAAGATTACGACATTGATCCCGATGAGCGTATTGTTGATGATCGGCGCATTCTGAGTCGGGATGGTGTCACGGATGGGGATCATAATATAAAATAATTGCTCGAGGGTCGGGTAAATTTTTTAACCCCTGAATTATGTGAGGGGTCGGAAAGTTTTTTTGATTATATTCCTGCATGGACCGCGAAAGCGAGCGCAATCCCCGCCCCGCCTGTCATCGGCGGGACTGCTAAGTTAGCGAGCGAGTCAGGCCAACGCCCTTATTCGATCCAGATTCGCATGCAATTTGCGGCGTCTTTGCAACAGGCGCTCTTGTTTCTCTCGGACTTTTTCGACAACTGCTTCGGGAGCCTTATCTAGGAAGCTTTGATTTTCAAGTTTTCTTGATATCGGATCCAGCTCCTTTGTCAATTTGTGGATCTCCCTCTCCAATCGTTGGGCTTCCCTTTCAAAATCCAGGATTCCCTCAAGACTTACGAAAACCGTGGCATGATCGACAATGGATGTTGCCGCGGCAGCGGGTTTTACCCCCGGGGCTTCAACGAGCAGGGATTGGAGTCGTGCCAGGTTCACGACCACATCATGATGCTGTTCGATCGTTTCTCGGGTTGCTCTGTCATTTGTTTGGACTGTCACTCTGAGCAATTGAGACGGGGCGATATTCATCTCCCCCTTGATGTTTCTCACGGCCGTTATGAGGCCGGTGATCAAACGCATTGTGGTTTGAGCTTCATGATCGGAGAGCTTGCTGGGAGAATCTTCATTATCCGATGGGAACACCGCTTTCATGATGGAGCCTTCGGTACCGGGATACTGCTGCCAAATTTCCTCAGTGACAAAGGGCATGAAGGGATGAAGGAGTATCAAGGTATCATGCAGAACCCACCAGAGCACTGCCAAGGTATTTTCTTTTTCCGGCCCCTTTTTTTGATACAAAACCGGTTTTATTGCTTCCAGATACCAGTCGCAAAACTCATGCCAAAGATAGTTGTATAAAATTGCAGCGGCATCGTTGAATCTGTATGTGTCCAGGGCTTCGGAAACAGCTTGGGTGACTGAATGAAGCTGTGAAAGAATCCATCTGTCCACCAGTGCCAGGTTCTTCCAATCCACTTTTCCGGGACCGGTTTTAAGATGCATGAAGGCAAACCGGGCGGCATTCCAAATTTTGTTGACAAAATGACGGTAGCCCTCAACCCGTTTTTCAGACATTTTGATGTCGCGTCCCTGGGCCGCGAATGCAGCCAGCGTAAAACGAAAAGCATCCGTGCCGTACTTTTCGAGAATCGTCAGCGGATCGATAACATTGCCGCTGGACTTACTCATTTTTTTGCCGGCCTCATCACGGATGAGCGCGTGGACATAAACATCCTTGAAAGGAACATCCCCCATAAAATGAATCCCCATCATCATCATCCGAGCAACCCAAAAAAACAAAATATCGAATGCGGTTACCAATACCGAAGTGGGGTAGAAAATTTTCAGAAGCGGGGTTTCCTCCGGCCATCCCATTGTTGAAAAAGGCCACAGGGCCGAGCTAAACCAAGTATCTAAAACATCCGTTTCTTGCGCCAGTTTGCTTCCCTGACAACTGGGACATATTTTGGGGGTTTGCATCGCAACGATAAGTTCGTTGCAGGCTTCACACGTCCATGCCGGTATCTGATGGCCCCACCATATCTGGCGTGAAATGCACCAGTCTTTAATGTTGTTCATCCATTCAAAATAGGTATTTTTCCATGTTTCGGGTATAATGCGGGTGTCACCGTTGTCTACCGCCGCTGTTGCTTTTACGGCCAGAGGTTTGGCCTTGACAAACCATTGTCTGGAAAGATTTGGCTCGATTATGGTTTTGCAGCGATAACAGTGACCGACACTGTGCCGATAGGGTTCGATTTTTTCAAGCAGTCCCTGTTTTTCGAGTGCCGCAACGACTGCTTTTCTGCATTCGAAACGATCGATGCCTGAGAATTTGCCGGCTTCGGCCGTCATCTTTCCATCATCGCCGATAACTTTGATACTGGCCAGGCCGTGGCGGGCACCAATTTCAAAATCATTTGGATCATGGGCAGGGGTAATTTTGAGGGCCCCGGTTCCAAATGATGTGTCGACATACGCATCTTTGATAATCGGGAGGCGTCGATCCATCAGCGGCAGAATGACGCTCCCGGAGGCGGTGTGACGGTAGCGACTGTCATGCGGGTTAACGGCCACAGCGGTGTCACCCAGCATGGTTTCCGGCCGGGTTGTTGCGACCACCATCGCGTCATTTCCATTTTCAAATGGATAGCGGATGTAGTACAGGTGTCCTTCAATATCCTCATGCTCTACCTCGAGATCCGCCAAAGCGGTATGGCAGCGGTGACACCAGTTGATGATATAATCACCGCGATAAATCAGGCCTTCCTGATACAGCTGGACAAAGACTTTTCTGACGGCCTGCGACAAGCCCCTATCCATGGTGAAGCGCTCTCTTTTCCAATCGCAGGAGGCACCAAGTCGTTTCAGCTGGTTAATAATGGCGCTGCCATATTTATCTTTCCAGGACCAGACAGCTTCGATAAATTTTTCTCTGCCGAGCCGATGGCGATCCGTGCCCTGGGCTGCCAGTTGCTTTTCTACCACATTCTGAGTGGCTATACCGGCATGGTCTGTTCCCGGCATCCATAAAACGTTATCGCCACGAAGCCTCCGATAGCGGCACAGTATGTCCTGCAGGGTGTTGTTCAAGGCATGCCCCATATGCAAAACCCCGGTGACGTTGGGAGGGGGGATCACGATTGAATAGCTTTTGGATGTGTTCTCTTCGCTGGCCGCAAACAGATCCTGCTCTTCCCAATAAGCATACCATCTTTTTTCAACGTCATGGGGTTGATAGGCTTTATCGAGTAGGTCGGAACTCATATGTCATCGTGCTCCAATATTGATTCTTGCCATACAAACCGGGTGCTATTTGCAAGTGCTTCGTCGAAACGGGGTTGCAGTAAGCTTTACCTCGCTTAAAATTGAAAAAGGGGATTATAAAATAATCCCCACCGAAAACACACTCCCGTCTCTGGCTGGTCTCAGGGCTTGCTTATCCCCAGCCTGGCTTCAGTGAAACAACCTGTTACTTATACATCACCGGATGTTTCGTCAAGCAAAATGTTTTTTATTCTGTTAATTTCTTTGCTGACCGTCCTTTCTATAACCTGAACGAGTACACTTTCGATCTTTTCAGAAAACATCTTTTTGACCACCCGTTCCACGGCTGCCTCAAGTTGTTCAGAAGATATGGAACCGGCACCTGCGGTTGCATCTTGCTCGAGGGAGTCGATCTCCAATCGATTTTCCACCGCCGGGTCTTGGACTCTAATCGATATGGGATCAGTCTGCTTGTGCAGTGACGACTTCTCCGCAGCATCGAATTGAGAAATCTCATTTAGCATTTCTTGAGTTTTATATATATCCTCAGATTCTTCGGCATCAGCGAAATCTTCGGCTGAATCCATTTCAGAATCAAGGGTCATTCCTAAGGAATCCTCCAGGCTTTCTTCTTTGTCAAAATCCAATCCCAATTCTTTTTGCTGGACATCCTCTCCCGCCGCCGTGACTTTCTCGCCGGCTGCCGGAGGCTCTTCGATACCGGGCTGTCTGTCGTCATTGTTGTCGAGCTGGCGTTCGATACCCGTGACCTGGGTATCTTGTGCCAATGTCTCTGCGTCTAAAGATAGTTCCTGCTCGCGGGATTCTAAATCATCTTCGAATGGAGCGGTTTCGGCCTGAGGCTCTTTATCAGAATCCAGGCTTATTTCCTCATCGGTGATCTCCATGTCCGCTGCCGTGAATTCCAAATTTTCCAGGGGCGTCGGTTCCTCTTGGTCAAAGGTTTCCCGGGTTTCAACGGGCGCTTGGCGCCCATCTATCATCTCAACCGTGTCATCGACGATATCAGTATCAGCATCCATAAATGAATCGGAATCCAAGGAATCCTGATCCGGAGCGAGTTCGCCGGTTTCGGCCTGTTGCGTATCTTCCAAATCCAAGGATAATTCCCCCAATTCTTTGTCAAGGGTTTCACTATCCAATTCCGTAAGTTCAACCGTGTCCGATTCACCCTCTCTGGTATCATCCGAACCTGCTTCCTTGAGTTCAGCGGCAATATCCTGCTCCGGGAGTTCAGCAGTTTCTTTCGGGGTTTGTTGCGCTTCCAGCTGGCCGGGCTCATCGATGAGCTCGAGGGTATCTTCCAGAGGCTCAGCATCCAAGTCTAAACTCAACTCATCGGCAATCGCCTCGCGATCCGATTCCGTGAGTTCCAGTACTTCCGCGTCATTTTCCCCTTCAGCTGCTGTGTCGCTTTCAGAAATTTCCGTCGGCGACTCTTCCACCATTTCTTCGAGATCCATAATCTCTTCTTGGCCGGCGGGAGCCTCATCAACAAAATCATCGAGATCTATAACTTCTTCTTCAAGGGCCGGGGATTCTGCAGCGATATCACTCAGTTCTGTGATGCCCTCATCCATTCCGGCTGGTTCATCGAGGCTGTCCGTTAGATCCATGATTTCTTCGTCTTCTTCGAGAGGGATATCAGCGACCTCTGACAAATCAATTATTTCTTCTTCATTCTCGCTAACAGGCGTATCCGCCATATTGGCCAGCTCGACAGGCTCATCACCCGGAGCCTTGAGGACCTCATCTGCTAATTCGAGGATTTCTTCGTCTTCTAGCTGGCCTGCAATTTTGTTGATTTTGTTGGGGTCTTTTTTTTCCGGCATGTTTCCCTCATTTCGTAAAATTAGTGCCTAATTATTGAATTTTAATATTAAATTTGACCAGTTAAAAGTATCATACGGCACGAATAGTGTCAAGATATTTGGTTTGACGCGGTTGCGATAAAAAATGATTTACAGGGCAACCGCAATAATTGTAATTAACATTATGCACTATTTTTTTATAGAACGCCCTGAAGCCATCGGCGCTACAACCTCACTCCGGAGCTCAGATGCCAATCAGATAAAAAAGGTGTTGCGAATGAGCCCTGGAGATCGAATTGGTTTATTTGATGGGCAGGGTATGGCTTATGAGGCTCGGATCGTTTCGTTTTCTGCTGAGAGCGTCGATGCCAGGATCACGCGGCGTTTTTTGTCAGCAGCGGAGCCGGATATCGACATTGTTGTCGGCCAGGCCTATCTAAAGCAGCGGAAAATGGATACGCTGGTTAGGCAGCTAACCGAACTCGGCGTCAAAAAATGGATACCTTTTTTTGCCGTAAGGTCGGTGCCCAGACCGGATGGCGCTCGGCTTGCCGCCCGCAGGCGGCGATGGCAAAAGATTACCCGGGAGGCGCTCAAACAAAGCAAAAGGGGACGGTTTATGCAAATCGGCAAACCGGTTTCTTTCGATGAAGCATTAAATTTAACCCAGGGCTGTGACTTAAAAATTGTGTTTTGGGAAATTGAATCCCAACCGTTAGCATCAAGTCGTCTTCAACCGCAGGGTCAACATGTCAAAAAAATTTTTGTGATGCTGGGGCCCGAGGGTGGATTTACTCCTGCCGAAATCGAACGGGTCGTTGCCCATGGGTTTCAAACTGCGACACTGGGTCCGCGGATATTGAGAGCCGAAACGGCAGCTGTGGCGGCAGTCACCCTGATCCAATATCTTTTCGGGGATATGGGTAAAAAAATCTTGACAAAGATTTGAGATTCCATGTAGATGTAAGGCTCTAAAATTTTTGGATTAAGCCGAGGTAGCTCAGTCGGTAGAGCAGGGGACTGAAAATCCCCGTGTCGGCAGTTCGATTCTGTCCCTCGGCACCATCAATTTCATGCACTTACGAAACAATCGTAGGTGCTTTTTTTTCCTTGAACGGGCACAAAAACAGGCACAATACAAAACCATCGAGATTTTAAATATCTGCAATTGTGTTAAAATTTTTTGAAGACAGGGGGGTTTTCACTCCCTGTGCCCATGAATGTGGAAGCGATGAACTGATTTAATCAGCAGCACTGGATCGCGTCTGAGAAGTGATGGAATCGGATAAATAATTCTACTGCCAAATCCGGAGGTGCGCAGGCCGAGCTCGATTCTTGCCAAGGAAAATATTCGTTTGGATACGGTCAAAAATTAATAATTTCGTCGGTCCAAAGGCGATCCAGCAAAACCTGCCACGGAAGAATTTCAATACCATCTTCAGTTCTTCTGGGATTGGTGTCCATAGACACCACAATGTTTCTGCGCGCCTGATACTCCTCCATAAAAGCTCTGATACCCTTCAAATGCTTATTGGTGACCATGTCGGTACCCTTAACCTCCACAGCGATTTCATGCTCTCCTAGCACGAAATCCACCTCAAAGCCGGAAGCGGTTTTCCAGTAGGTAATCGGATAGGTTGCCTTAGAGTAGCTGGAATGAGCAATTAATTCCATGTAGATCAAATGTTCAAGCGCTCTGCCAAAGAGCTCGGAACCTGGCGTTACTTTTCCACGGCGCGTCAGATGGGCTACTATACCAATATCGAAGAAGTAAAATTTTGGTGCACTGATCAGGCGTCTTTTGGCACGCTTTCGATAAGCCGGCAACATTCGGCCAATTAAAGTGTCTTCGAGTATCAGAAAATATTCTTTTACCGTCGGCGCACTGACGCCACATTCGGAGGCGATGTTATTGTAATTGGTCAATTCACCGTTTGTTAGGGCGGCAATCTGTAAAAATCTGCTGAAGGCGGGTATATTCCTTGTCAGGGCTTCGGCTGCAATTTCCTCTTTCAAATAATCGCCTACATATGCCTGCAGCAGCTGATGTGGATTCAAGCTTTGATAGTGTCTCGGCAGCAATCCGTTGTTTAGTGCTCTCTCCAATGAAAAATCCGGGATTTCCGGATATACCAAGGGATGCAATTCATAGCGCACGGCACGGCCACCTAAAAGATTACCGCGACCTCGCTTGACTTTGCGGGCACTGGAACCACACAGTATGAAGCGTAACTTTCTATTTTCAATTAGCCAATGAATTTCATCCAGCAGGATTGGTATCTTTTGAACTTCGTCGATGATTATGGGTGATATCTGATTTTCGCCCTTAAGATCGATTGCTAAACATTCCTCACGAATAAGGCTCGGTTGCAGAAGAAGCCTTTGATATTGGTCTGATAACAATAGATCATACCGCTTGGCTTTAGGATACATTGTTTTTAATAAGGTACTCTTTCCGGTCTGTCTCGGTCCCCAGAGAAAACAGGTTTCCGATGTGCTCAATGGCAAATTTAATATTCGTTTATACATGATGATATAAATAGCATCTTTATATATTCATGTAAATACAAATATAATGTTTTTATTGTAACAGGATATTTTGCAGTGGATTATTCTTTCGATTCTGCCCCTCGGCACCATGATTTCAGGCACTTACGATATTTTTCGTAGGTGCTTTTTTTGTCTAAAGTGGTTCAAAAAATGGCGCAATTCACATTTGGTGTCGATTTAACCTGATGATATCATATTCAGATTTGTTGAAGACAGGGGGACTGTTTCAAAACAATCAATTTGCTCAGCTCTGCCTGCCCCGATCACTTCATTAAAGACCCTTTTCGTTGATGTCAGCCTTCGCATAAAAAGTAACATGCATATTATTTCTCTCCGCAAACTGATCACACCTCGGGAAGAGACAGCTGCAATGCACAGCCAGGCAAATGCCTCTGAGCCTTCTTTATGAATGCGTGTGAGCCGGATGCTCTTGAGAAAATCACCGGAAATTTCAAGCTTAAGGTCGTATTTGGTGAAAAGGGACTTGCTGACAGGGTTGTAATCTTACTATAATCATTAAAGAATGAGCTTGTCCCGTCAATTGGAAGGGGCAAAACCGCAAACCGGGAAAATATGAATATCGCCTAATCGGTGTTTGCCTGTTTCATGAGTGTTTTTGGTTTAAGTTTGGTGTTTTTGTATAGGTTTCTCGGTAGGGTGAAGATGTGTTGAAACCAATTTTATGGGGAGAAGAAAATGGTTACAATCGATGGATCATTTGGTGAAGGAGGCGGTCAGGTCCTTCGAACTTCTCTTGCGCTTTCTCTGGTTACGGGAAAACCGTTTTCAATACACAACATCCGGGCCGGTCGAAAAAAACCGGGACTGATGCGGCAGCATCTCACTGCGGTAAATGCAGCTGTGGAAATTGGCCTGGCAGCAATAGAAGGCAACAGTATCGGCTCACAAGCATTTACTTTTGAGCCTGAAAGGATCAAGCCGGGAAATTTCCATTTTTCAATTGGTTCTGCCGGAAGTTGCACATTGGTTTTTCAGACAATACTACCGGCCCTTTTAATTGCTGACCAGCCATCCGAAATTATATTGGAAGGGGGCACGCACAATCCCTTTGCTCCTCCGTTTGACTTTCTTGAAAAGGCGTTTCTTCCGGTTATTAATCGGATGGGACCCAGGATTGATGCAGTACTGGAAAAACCCGGATTTTATCCGGCGGGAGGGGGCCGATTCAGGGTGTCGATTCACCCGGCTGGTCTTAGCAGGTTCGATCTTCTTGAGCGTGGAAATATTATTAATAAAACAGCCCGCGCTTTTTTTGCCAAACTGCCGGTCAGCATCGCCAACAGGGAGCTCAAAGTTATTCATGAAAAGCTCGAATGGGACACAGAACTGCTTAAAGCCGTTGAAGTTGAAAATTCCCAGGGACCGGGAAACATTCTGACGGTAGAGATTGAAAGTGATAATATTACTGAAGTGTTCACAGGGTTTGGTGAAAAGCGCGTTTCCGCGGAAAAGGTGGCAAAACGGGCTGTGAAGTCTGTCCAGGAATACCTGGCCTTTAATGTACCTGTGGGCCGGTGCCTTGCCGATCAGCTGCTGATACCAATGGCATTGGCGGGTGGAGGTAAATTCCGAACGCTTTCACCGACGAAACACACGACAACCAATGCTGAGATTATCAAAAAGTTTATTGATGTCGATATTGCCATAACTGAATACGATCAGAATCGTTGGGAGATCGAAATATGTTCAAGCCCTTGCCTGCAGAAATCCTGGAACGCTTGAAGGGATGTACGGTCTTTGTGAAGCGCCCCGGGCCGATAAGAGCATCGCTGCGGTCATTGAAGCCGAACAGGATCTGATCCAACCGATTGTTAAGTTGAGACCCCTTCTTACTTCTTAAGTTTCACCAGGGTGGCTCCCCACCCACCGGCATCCGGCGGGGCATCCGCAAACGTTTCAACCCAGGGACTCTTTTTGAGCAACCCCTGGACCCGCTTTTTTAATACACCGTGACCCTTGCCATGAATGATGCGAACAGCGAAAATACCAGCCTTGACACATTCCGAGAAATAGTCCTCCAGCAAATCCGGAACCTCCTTGGGCTGAAAAGTATGCAGGTCGAGCACGTCGTCGATCGGCAGTTTGACAGGCTTCATTTTAAACCCCTTTCTCAAGCGGAACAGCCCGGTTATATTTAATTATTTGAGGGGTCGGGGTGTTTTTTTCACGGCAAGATGCCGGGTTGTTGCCTGCCAAGCCTTACAGCGGCAACTACCCTGCATTTTACTGCCGGCTATTTAAAGGTCCTCACCAACAAGAACCGACGCCGTGTTTTGCCTTTCTCGGCGGCAATAGCCCTCTGCCTGTTGGAAGCAGCGGGGCTTTCATCTTGTCGTGAAAAAAACACCCCGACCCCTCAATGATTTAATCTTGATTCGTTTGCGCAGGATTAATATTTATAGGTAAAAATATGAACTGGCAATTTTTTAAAATATTTAGCTTGTGCGGGCTGCCGATTTTGACTTATTTGCTGGGCTCCGTCCCGTGGGGTCTTGTGATGACCCGCCTGTTCAGCGCTCTGGATATCAGGCAGCAGGGAAGCGGCAACATCGGCGCCACCAATGTTGCAAGGCTGGCGGGTGTCCCTTTGGGTCTGTTGACCCTGGCCTTGGATATGCTCAAGGGTGCGGTGCCGGTATATCTCGCCATCATTTTGACCGGCCAGGCGGATCTATTGTCCCAGGCCTATGTCTCCCTTATTGCTTTGGCCGCCTTTGGGGGACATCTTTATCCGGTCTACCTGAAATTCAAGGCCGGCGGTAAAGGGGTTGCCACAGCCATCGGCTGCTTTATCATGATTTCACCCGGAGCCGGCGTTATGGCCATTATCATTTTTTTAATTGCGGCATGGACCAGCAAACGCGTCTCGGCCGGTTCCCTGGTTGCTTCAGCGGCCTTGCCGATCGCCGTTTGGGGATTCCACCGTTCGATGATTTTGACCGGATGTTCTCTGACAATCGCGGTTTTTATTTATTTGCGGCACAAGGACAATATCAAGCGGCTGCTTTCCGGCAGCGAACCCCCCTTCCGGTCCAAACTTCAGTGAAAAGCAACCTAAGCTTTTCACTCGCCGCTTTAACGGGTTTTCAGCATAGATCTTCCTGTGAACGATGGCGGTGATTGCTTGCCCGACTCGGTCAAAGACTGGTTTGGAACACCGACCACAGAAATGTCATTGAGCCTGCCAGTACAAAAAGGCTTTCCACCAGAAACTCCAAACGAATACCTGGTAACAGGTAACCTTTTTCATAAACTACGATGACCAGAAATAAGAAGATGGGACAGATTGACAGGACAAAACCAAGGTCGGAGATGATATCTAAGACACTTGTAAGCAGTATAATCGCCAAAGTGAATGCAATAATAGACTTTAAAAGGCGCATGGTCCGCTTTTCCCCCAGCAATATCGGAATCGTTTCGCTGCCCACAATTCGGTCGCCTTGCATATCGAGGGTGTCAAAGAAGGCTGTTCTCACAAATACCATGCCGGTGGACCATAGAAACACCAGCGCAGCGCTTAAATTGATATTGCCGAATATGACCAGGGCGGGAAATAGGGCTGTGACGACACCCCAGGCCATGGCAATCAGAAGCGTTTTTGACCCGGGGATATCCCGTATTCTGCGGTAACGCACGATGGCGAGGCGTTGGGGGATTACCTGGATATTATATGACAGGCCCAGCATACTCATGACCAGCAGAACTAAAAAAGGGATTTGCCCGATGGTATAAGCGATCGTCAATCCGATACCACCGGCAATAAAAGCTAGAATAGATAAAAAGATTTTGTGTTTGTCGTAAAAAGAGGCCCTGTCGGGTTCGTTGTATTGATCGGCCTTTTTACCGGTCAGATGATTGAAAATGTGCATGGATTGTACATAAAGTATGGCAATCACGAAATGCTGAAAATACTGGTTGATTCCCATGAGCTTTGTGCAGGCATAAGATAAGCATCCGGCTCCGAAGGATACATAAATATTTGTCAGGAGCAGCACCCGTTGTATTTTGAAAAATGCGCTGCGCCAGCCCCATCCGCCTTTATAAGGCAAAGCTTCCAGAGCCCGGTATACACGTTTTGTTATCCAGTTTGGTGTGGAGGCGCCGGCGGTTATACCGATATGTTGCGCCGATGCTAGCGCATGGGTGTCAACGGTTGCTAGATCTTTTTCGGTTTCAATATGATAGGTCGGTTTGCCGGTCTGCTCTGCGATTGTGACAAGCCGCCGGGTGTTGCCGCTGTTGCGGTCGCCGACCACGATTATCGCATCTACGGAATCCGCCAATCGTTTTACCTCGGCCTGCCGTCTTTCGGTGGAATCGCAGATAGTGTCAAATATTTTGTAGTGGGGAAAATTCCGGCCAACCCACACTTTCACCGAATCAAACAGGCCGGTATTCTGGGTCGTCTGGGCCACGACGATTGCTTTTTCGAACGCCGGCAGCTCCTTGAATTCCTTCAGGTCTCCGACGACGTATCCCCGGTCCCCGGCATAGCCAAGCAATCCGGCGACTTCCGGATGATCCTTGTCTCCTATGATGATTGATGCGAAATCTTTTTTAGCATGTTTGCGGATGATGGTCTGAACTTTGATCACCCGGGGACAGGTGGCATCCGCGACCTGAAACCCTGCATCCTTAAGATTTTGCTTGGTGGTGGGAGGGATGCCGTGGGCTCTGATCAATACCGTGCCGATTCCCCGGGCCGGGATTTCATTGATTATGCAGATCCCTTTTTGCTGCAAAAGGTCCAAAACCTGGGCATTATGAATAAGAGGCCCATAGGTGCAGATTTGGTTTGTATGTTGCCGGGGTGTATCCATGGACATTTCAACGGCTCTGCGCACCCCCATACAGAAACCGGCAGTTTTGGCGAGTAAAATTTTCATTGGGCACACTCAAGCCCCTTGGCGTCGGATTTAAGCTAAAGTTTTTTTATTTTAAGTTTGTTGCGCCGCATTCGTTTTGATAAGCGCCGGCGGGGACCTTTTTTTTGGGTCGAGCCTTTCCAGCTGCGACGGTCATCAGCCTCGTGTTGGTTGGGACCCTTGGATTTCAGATATTCTGCGTTCACCAATTTTTTCTCAAAATTGGGCGAACTGATGGATGCTGCTCCCCACGATTCAGCGGCCGTAATAATTTCTCGATCAGAGCTGACAACCAGGGCTTTTTGCCTTTGTTGCCGGGCCATCTTTTTTATAACCGTGTCGGCTGATTCATTGGCCCGGGAAAAGCGGATTTCGATCCCTTTGAAAAAATCAGGTGTGCCTGAAAATGAAGACCCCTTTGACCCGTCAAAAACGACGGTGATTTTGTGTGGCTTTATTTTTTTGTAAGCGGCCAGCCGCTCAATGAGAGCCACCCGGCCTTGTTGAAAGTCTGTGCGTTCCAGATTGCTCAATTCGGGTGACTGTCGTATCAGGTTGTAACCATCGATGATGATATGGATTGGCATATTGAAGATTCTATTCCCCTTTTAAAAGTATGATGAGACGATCGAGATCCTGGTTGCTGTAAAATTCAATCTCCACCTTTCCGCGTTGTCCGCGGCGGTTTATCCTTACTTTGGTACCCAACCGGCGGGAAAGCTCATCTGACAGCTCCGAAAAGTATATATCCACCGAACCGGGCCGGTTCTTTGAGGGTGGTTTCTGTTGAGCTTTGAGGCGTTTTACCAGGTTTTCAGTCTCCCTCACCGATAGCCCCTTTGATACAACCGCCCGCCAGGCAGTGATTTGCTCGGCGGGCCTTTGTGTGCCAAGCAACGCCCGGGCGTGTCCCATACTCAGGGTTGCGTTCATGATGCTTTCTTTTATCTGATCAGGCAATTGGCGAAGTCTTAAAAAGTTGGCTACCGCACTTCTGCTTTCACCGACTCGCAGTGCGGCTTGGTCCTGTGTGAGATTGAATTCAGAAATCAGGCGATGGTAGGCTTCAGCCCTTTCTAGCGGATTGAGATCCTCTCGTTGGATGTTTTCGACAATCGATATCTCCAGCAGTTGTTCATCCGTAGCGGGTTTTATGATAACCGGCACCTTTCTGAGACCGGCTTTTTTAGCAGCCCGCAAACGTCTTTCACCGGCAACAAGCTCATAGCCGCTCTCATGTTTCCGCACCAGAAGTGGTTGAATAATGCCCTGAGACTTTATGGAGTCACGCAATTGCATTAGCTCGTCTTCCGGAAAACGACGACGGGGCTGATACGGGTTGGGACGGATTAAATCGATGTCACATTGGAAATATTCACGCTGCCCGTCATCTGCTGCGTCAACATCCGGAATGAGGGCGTCAAGACCCCTGCCGAGTGCCATCTTTTTTCGTTTTCTTGAGTTAGAATCAGATTTTGTTGCCATCGTTACGCTTTCTGCTCAATAGGTGTTCTGCGGTTTTTTATGTTATATGAAGTTTCGAGCGGTTCATGGCTCAAAGGAATCGGGGCAAAACTTGCGACCCCCTGATGCATTCAAGTGATATTTATTGATTTTGCCGCAAAATTCAGGTGATAACCGTTCGGTATCCAACTGGAGATTATATGTGTCCTTAGCGTCCGAGTAGCTCTTTTGCCAGGTTGAAGTAGCTTACAGCGCCCGTAGAGGTGGCATCATAAAGCAGGATGGGTTTGCCGAAACTCGGTGCTTCGCTCAACCGGATATTCCTGGGTATGATGGTCTTAAATACCAGCTCTTTGAAATACTTCTCGGCATCTTCCGCCACCTGATAGGAAAGATTTGTCCGTTTATCAAACATGGTCAGCAGGATTCCGGCAATATAAAGGTCCGGATTCAGGTTGCGCTTAATTCTTTTGACCGTTTGCAAAAGTTGGCCGAGCCCCTCCAGGGCGTAAAATTCACATTGGAGCGGAATCAAAATGGCGTTGGCGGCGGTCAGGGCATTTACTGTCAGGAGGCTGAGGGAAGGCGGGCAATCGAGGATGATGAATTCATAGCTGTTTTCGATGCCCTTGAGCAAATTTCGCAGGGCGCTTTCCCTGTTTGGGTTTGAAATCATTTCCACTTCAAAACCGATTAATTCGACATTTGACGGAATCACCTTTAAACTGTGGATATCGCTGTCCATGATGAGATTTTGAGCCTTGATATCGCCGATCATCCCCTGGTAAAGGGTTTTTTCTATCCTGTTTTTATTCAACCCGACCCCTGAGGTGGCGTTTGCTTGTGGATCACAATCAACCAGCAACGTTTTTTTCTCGCAGACCGCCAAAGCGGCCGAAAGATTCACAGCCGTGGTTGTCTTGCCAACACCGCCTTTCTGGTTGGCTATACAGATGATTTGTGTCATGGTATCCGTCACTACCATAATATTTGTTGTTTGAAAAGATTTTAAAATTCTGTCAATATATCAACAAAACCACCCCCTTGGTGTGTAATTATTGGATTATTGGAGCAATATAAAAAGCAATTGTGGGTTACTTTTACAATCGTTTTGGCATTGAGGAAATGAGGTATTCATGAAACGCGGCCGGGCCTGTATCATCAAAATCTTTATTTTTACACTTGCAGGATTGATCCTATTTGCAGGCAGTGCGTCATCCATCACCATCAAGGAAGAAGAAGAATTGGCCCGGGAATTCATGAAGATCGTTATGTCAAGCTTTGATCTAATCGAAGACCCGCTCATTGTCGATTACGTCAATAAAATCGGCAAACGCATCGTTGCCACCCTTCCACCTCCTCAGCCTTACAGCTATCGCTTTTTTGTCGTGAAGGAAGACGTTTACAATGCCTTTGCAACCCCGGCCGGCAACATTTTCATTTACAGCGGCCTTATCGAGGCCATGGACAACGAGGAAGAGCTTGCCGGGATACTGGCCCATGAAGTTGCCCACGTCCAAGCCCGTCATATTTCCCAAAAGATCGAGCGGTCAAAAAAAATCGGTTTGGCAACCTTGGCCGGCATTGCCGCCGGCATATTTCTCGGCAGCAGCTCGAGCGAAATCGCCAGTGCCGTTACCTTGGGATCGATAGCGGCAGGCCAGACAGTCGCCCTGGCTTACAGTCGTGAAAACGAAATCCAGGCCGATCAACTGGGCCTGAATTATCTGACCCAAGCAGGATACAGTGGCGAGGGGCTGTTGACGATACTCAATAAGATTCGGGCTAAACATTGGTACGGTTCGGAGCAGGTACCATCTTATCTGTCAACCCATCCGGCTGTTGAAGATCGTCTCGCTTACCTTGACACTCGCTTGGCAAATACAAAAAACATACCGTCATCGGAGATAAAAAAAACCCCATATGATTTTAAGACGGTCCATACTCGACTCATAGCATTGTTTGGGGATGAAAGGGCGGCATTGAACCAATTTAAAACCGCCCTGGAAAAAAACCCGACGGACCCAATGGCATATTTCGGTTACGGATTGGTTCAGGCAAGGACCGGCCATCGTCGGGAAGCTGTTGAATATTTGAGAAAGGCACTGGAAAGAAAGGCCTTTAGCCCCGAAATTTTAACGGCACTCGGACGGGTCTATTTTTTGGATGGGCGCTATGTGGAAGCCGTAAACGCCCTTGAAGGCGTGATAAGTGTTTTCCCGGACTATCCGGAAGCCCTGTTTTTTCTCGGCCGAACTCAACTGGAGATGGGCCAACTGCAAGAGGCTGAGACATCTTTTCAATCTTTGCTCAATCATAGCCCGGAGTACCGTCAAGCATATTATTTCCTCGGCGTCACTTACGGCAAACAGCGCAATCTGGCAGACGCTCATTATACTCTGGGCATATATCATCTAAAGATGGGAAACCCCTCCAACGCACGCAAACAATTTGAAAAGGCTCTGGAAAACACCGCAGATGAGGCCAAAAGGGATAAAATAGAAAAATTGCTCAGAAGGTTATCCGGCAAGGATGCCGAGAAAAGAGAATCGGACAGACAGACCAATGAAGAGTAGGTCTGCCGGGCGGTCAATAATGCTTTAGCCCTGCAAAAATGGTCGCAGGCGTGAGCCAGGGGCTTTCAAATCGCTGCAACACTTTTTGAACTTATTTCCGGGACACGACATCTAGGCCCGGTCAAAATGTGAAAACCGCATTGTGAAAGTACCCCTCCCCTGGGTAGCGGATCTCAGGGATGTTGAATAACCAAACATGCGGGCCAGAGGAACGATGGTTATTATTACTTGAATTCCGCCCCGGGTATCAATCGATTCAATTTTACCGCCCCGGGCGTTTAAATCGCCAATTACGTCTCCCATAAAGGGCTCGGGCACATACACCTCCACCGCCATAATCGGATCGAGCAGAAAAGGCCCTCCTTTTGACAATGCCTCTTTGCAGGCCATCGAGGCACTGACCGTATAGGCCAAATCCGTTCCCAAAGATTCTTTATGGGTACCGCCGATAAGCGCGGCTTCAACATCGACCACCGGGTATCCCATTAATGCGCCGCTCCCGAAAGATTCCATAACCCCTTTCTCTATCGCCGGCGCAAAGATCTGGGGTATAATGTCATCGGAAATTTCACTGGTGAAACGGATGCCGGCGCCCCGGGTCAGTGGTTTTAACCTGAGCCAGACTTCAGCAAAATGCCGTTGTCCGGCGATTTCTCTGTCAAAAGAAACCCGGGCTTGCGCTTCCCTCTCGAGTGTCTCCCTATATACCACCTGAGGTTTGCCGACATTTACCTTAGTGCGAAATTCCCGTTGCATGCGACTGATGATCACTTCCAAGTGAAGCTCGCCCATGCCGGATAATATCGTCTGGCCGGTATCCTCATCTTTTCTGATTTGCAGCGTCGGATCTTCAGCTGTGAATTTATCCAGTACCTGCTCGAGCCTCTCCTGGTCGGCGAGTGTTATGGGCTCTACCGCCACTGAAATCACCGGCTCGTAAAATTCAATTCTTTCAAGCACTACCGGATGATCTGCAGAACAGAGTGTTTCTCCGGTTGACGATTCTTTCAGCCCCACGACGCCGACGATAGCCCCCGCCCCGGCATCATTGATTCGCTCCCGCTTA
The DNA here is from genome assembly GCA_050053515.1 of Desulfobacterales bacterium. GTDB lineage: Bacteria > Desulfobacterota > Desulfobacteria > Desulfobacterales. The sequence continues at coordinate 17,327 of JASFTQ010000013.1, forward strand.
TTGGCGTGTATCCGTAAGATTCGTGACAGCTTTTCTTTTTTTTTGCGAAAGGGGTTATAGATATCTTCACCGGTTTTCATTCTACCACTGTAGATCCGAACAAAACAGAGTTTTCGGCCTTCGATCATTGATACCTTAAAAATGAGTGCGGCTAAGGGGTCAGAATCAATGGCTTTACATGAACGGGTTTTCCCTGTATCGGGGTCAATGCCCTGGATGGCCGGCACCTCAACAGGGCTCGGGAGATAATCCACAATCGCATCCAGTAAGGGCTGAACCCCTTTATTTTTGAGGGCTGCACCACATAAAACCGGAATCAGCTTCAAGTTGATACATGCCCTGCGGATGGCAGCTCGTAGACTTTTGGAATCAATCTCAGTTTCCGCCAGATAGTCTTCCATAATGTCATCATCGTTTTCGGCTACCGACTCTAAAAGCTTTTCCCGATGCTCCTTTGCGGTTTCAATGAGATCTTCGGAAATTTCAAGAGCCTGGTAATTGGCGCCAAGAGTTTCAATGTCCCAGATGATTTTTTTCATATCGACTAAGTCAATCACGCCTTCAAAATCATCTTCTGAGCCCACAGGCAGTTGCAAAACCAGAGGATTGGCGTTGAGTTTTTCCTTCATCATTTCAATCGTGCCCCAGAAATCGGCGCCCACGCGATCTAACTTATTGATAAAAGCAATTTTGGGCACCCGGTACTTGTCGGCCTGTCGCCAAACCGTTTCTGATTGAGGTTCGACACCGCCGACGGCACAAAAAACGCCGATAGCACCATCGAGCACCCGCAACGATCGTTCGACCTCTATGGTAAAATCAACATGTCCCGGGGTGTCAATGATCTGAATCTCACTTTCTTTCCACTGGCAGGTCGTGACAGCCGAAGTTATTGTGATTCCTCTCTCCTGCTCGTCCGGCATCCAGTCCATGATTGCTTCACCGTCATGAACTTCACCCATTTTGTGTGAGCGGCCCGTATAGTAGAGGATCCGTTCGGTCACAGTTGTTTTCCCGGCATCAATGTGTGCAATGATCCCGATATTTCTAATTTTATCAATGTGAGGCTTTGCTTTCATCTTATCAGCAGCATGTTTGCTTTAAAAGGGAAACGAATGTCAACGTGCCCTGCCAGCGTCAGTGATTCGCCCCCCTCGATCAAGATTCTTACCGTTTTCACCTCAGCGATATTTAATATCAGTGAATTAACGATCGAATAAATGGTGAGAATCTCTGATTGGATTCCCCCCGGATGGTTACCGGCAACATTTTGGTTCAAATCGACGAAGGCGGTACCGTCGATTGTAAAATAGAATGCTCTAAGCGCAGTGCCGTTGGGGATTGTGCGCATAAGATCCCCCTTAGGCCCTTTTAGCAGGGCAGTCATGATGCTTTTGCCGAATTCAATGAGATCATTGGATTGAACAATAACTCGCTGTTCGGATGCCAGAAAGGCAATGTTCTTATGGTTAAAATACAAATGTACAACCCTCTCGCCAGCTTGCTTCAGCGCTTGGGATTGCGTGTTTGGATCTGCGGCAAAACCGTTTTTTGCAGGAAACATCCCCAAAAGGATATGACACATCCACAGTATCGTGATGACACGCATTGTTTTCATGATTTACTCGTCTTGGCCTGTCCCGTGACCGGTTTGTATGGCAAGAAACAGATAGATTCCTTTCCGGGCCGCGAAGCACTGCCGAACGGCGGAACCCCCGCCCCTTAGGGCGGGGAGCTTCACTCCGGGTCCTCGTATTGCCGCTGCAAAGCAAGGATCCCGTCGTCGGGACTGCGGGAAGCCTTGTTGATATTGTGATAAACCCACAAGCACTTATCAAATAGAGCCGTTTTTGTAAGTCAATATCCCGATTATGTCAAGGGGTGATGGGGCAACCCAGCATAAAAAAAGGGGTTCATTGAACCCCATAAGTAGTTGTTATTATTGGTGGAGCTGATCGGGATCGAACCGACGACCTCATGACTGCCAGTCATGCGCTCTCCCAGCTGAGCTACAGCCCCGAGTACTACGAGCTCCTAACAAAAACACCCCGCAGTGTCAATATTTATTTTCAGCCGATTGATGCAAAGCCGCGCCTGTTGAGTGAAGCTCCCCGCCGGGTTTTTCCGGAAAGAAAATTGTGTGCATCCTGCCGCATAACCCGGGTGCCACTTGAAAACACTCCGTTTGCGGGGTGGCTGCAGAATGGGTTTTCCTTCGAGCAAACCCCGTTTGTGTTCAACCAAAGTACAATGGAAGCATCGGCCTTTTTAGGGTCGAATTTATTGACAAAATCATTGGTTGGCAATAGTATGATTGTTTAAGGGGACCGGGTATTTTTTTCATGACAAGATGAAAGCCCCGGTGCTTCCAATGGGCAGAGGGCTATTGCCGCCGAGAAAGGCAAAACACGGCGTCGGTTCTTGTTGGCGTGAAACTTTTAAATAGCCGGCCGTAAAATGCAAGGCAGTTGCCGCTGCTAGGCTTGGCAGACAACAAACCGGCATCTTGCCGTGCGAAAAACACCCCGTCCCCTCAATTATTTAAAATTCGTTGATTTTCATAAAAAGAAAAGGTCGATTCATGGATATGAGAAACCTAGCAAATTCGCACGCAACTCGAACACGGCAGCCTCGACGTCAAGAAATGTACAAGGATTTTGATGCAACCGAGCTGTATTGCCAGAAATGTAAACAAGCGGTACCGGTCAGAAAACGCCTGTTGCTTGTCTTGCCGGAAGGCGATAAGTATGAATATCTATGTGTGTACTGTGCCGGATCGGTGGGGACAAAAATCGAGCGCAACCAAAAACCGATGAACATAATTATCTAAATTCTTGTGAAATAGCTTATTTAACAGCGCATCACGTTCAAAATGAAAGGAAAGGCAACATATGCTCAGTTTGATGCGTAAGCATGCCGGCAGCTGGATTATTAAATTCCTTCTGGGAGCCGTGATTATAGCCTTTATCCCGTTTGGTTACGGACTTTATCAGCAAAAAGGGGAGGGCAAGGTTGCCAGTGTCGACGGCGAGCCCATCGTATATGGTGAATACCGTCAGATATATAACAATCTCTTGGATCAAATGCGACAGAATTTCGGCAATTCATTAACTGATGACATGATCAACTCGCTGGGACTCAAGGATCGGGCTTTGAATCAACTCATTGAGCATAAACTCATGTTGGCGGAGGCCGACCGCTTAGGGTTTCGCGTTTCCGACCAGGAGGTGGCAGACGCCATCCGGAAAATCGAAGTATTTCAGAGCGGCGGAGTCTTTGATAGTCGGCGCTATGAATATATTTTAAGCCGAAACCGAATCTCAAAGGAAGATTTCGAAACCCAACAAAAAGAGTCGATGCTGGTTAATAAGCTAAGATCCTTTGTCGCTGACAATTTGAAAGTGTCCGATGTTGAAGCCCTGGAATGGTATAAATGGAGCAACCTGTCAGTCAACGTCGAATTTGTCTTGTTCAATCCCGCTAAATACACTGGAATTGAGCCTTCCGACCAGGAAATTGAGACCTTTTATGATGAAAACAAACCGTCTTACAAAAAGCAAGCACAAGTAAAGGCGCGCTATGTATTCTTTGCCCCGCAAACCTATGAAAACAGGGTTACCGTTAGTGAAGATGAAGTGCAGCAATACTACGAGACCCATAAGGAAGAATTTCACACGCCTAAAACAGTTGAGGCCCGTCACATACTCTTAAGGGTCGAAAAGGACGCTGAGCCGCAAGATGTGGCGAAAGCAAGGACAAAGGCCCTGGATATTTTTAAGATGGCCGAGGAAAACAAGGATTTCGCCGAGTTGGCCAAAAAGTACTCAGAAGGCCCATCCAAGGCTCAAGGAGGATATCTCGGTGCCTTTAAACATGAAGATATGGTCGAGCCCTTCTCAAATAAGGCATTTTCGATGAAAGCAGGGCAGATCAGTGAGCCCGTGCGCACTCAATTTGGCTGGCACATTATAAAGGTTGAAAAAATTAATGAGGCTGCCACAACCTCTTTTAAAGAAGCGAAGAAACAGATTCAAGAAAAGATCACGCTTGAAAAGGCTAAAACGATCGCCTATGATGAGGCAGAGGCTGTTTACGATGAATCTTTTGAAGGCGATGATCTGATAATCAGCGCCTCCCAGAGAGACCTTCAAGTGCAGACCACGGAATTTTTCTCTCGCCAAAGCCCGATTAAAGGTATCAAGAACCGGTCAAAGTTTGCAGCAGCAGCTTTTAGCCTTGACCTCATGGAGATCAGTGAAATTCAGGACCTGAATGATGGGTTCTGTATACTTCAGGTCATCGAAAAAACCCCGGAGAGGATCGCCGAACTCGATGAAGTTAAAGCTAAAGTCAAGACCGATTTAATAAAGAAAAAACAGGAAGAAAAAGCCCTGCAGGATGCCAATACCTTAATTTCGGCTCTAAAGAACGGCGGATCCCTGACTTCCGAAGCTGGCCAGTTCGGTCTAAAACCGGAAGACACGGGATTTTTCACCCGCAGCGGCACAATCCCGAAGATCGGCTATGATGGCGCGGTCACCGAAGCTGCTTTTAAGCTTTCCAAAGAGAGAAATTTGCCGGAAAAACCTGTGAAGGGACAAAAGGGATATTATGTTATTCAATTTAAAGACAGTAAAGAGGCTTCCAAAGAAGGCTTTGATAAGGAAAGGCTGGCAATAAAACAAAACTTGTTGCAACAAAAGAAATTTAAAACCCTCAGCGCATGGTTGGCTGATCTCAGAAGCAACAGCAAGATCAAGATCCAAAGAGAGTTATTATAAAAAAGGCGATTTTATTTTTTCCATTGGTTCATTCATCATAAATTGCAAAACCAGCGCTCGAGTGGGCGGGAGGCTGTCTAAATATGACCAATGCTGAAAAAGATGATGAGTTTGTCCATGCCACCAAAAGATGCCCCGAGTGTTTTACCTATGTCGAACTGGAGACGACCAAGTGCCCGAAGTGCAAAACAAGACTCGGTAAGGTTCAGAAGCATGGGATGGCCAAAAAAACCATTGACTGGAAGTCATATTTTATTTTTCTGGCAGCTTTGCTGGGCTTTGCTGCCTACATTTGGTGGGCCTTTTTGTAGTGTGAAACGTTTCTTTTCCCAAACCGTGAGGATCACTGCTATTTCAAAAGCCATTACGGTCAATAGCCATGACAGCCTTGACGGATGAAGACAGAAAGAATCTACTTAGCCTGGCACGGTCTGTGATTGAATCAGAACTTGTGGCGGAAGCTGAGATCAAACGGCCGGATATTGTTTCTCCGCCCTTGCAGGAAAAAAGAGGCTGTTTTGTTACCCTTCACAAAAAAGGAGCGCTGAGAGGCTGCATCGGTACTATCGAACCGGTGAGATCTCTGATAGACAATGTCGCAGAAAACGCTATCAATGCGGCTTTTAAAGATCCGCGCTTCCCCCCCTTAGAAAGTGATGAGCTTTCTAGTGTAGACATTGAAATCAGCGTTCTTACGGTTCCTCAAATACTTGTTTTTGAGGATGGCGAGGATCTGAAAAAAAAGCTTAAACCCGGAGTCCACGGTGTGATACTTTCGCGAGATTGGCACGGGGCCACATTCCTGCCGCAGGTCTGGGATCAACTTCCGGACAAAGAATCTTTTCTCGAGCACCTCTGCCAAAAAAGCGGTATGGAGAGAACCTGTTGGCAGGATACCAACACGCAAGTCAAGGTTTACCAGGCTGAATACTTCTCAGAGTCTTCCAATATCAAACAACTACACTAGCAGGTATCTCCAAAATCCGTCTCCCTTGAGCAAAAAGCGGGACTTCACATCTGATGATAAATTATAAAAAGAGTTGGCCCGTCGCCGGTAAAAATCAGGTGGTTATAAACGGCAAAAAATCTACCAAAAATCCAGGGTATATTTTTCTAAAATGTCGTCGGCGATCATATCTATAAATCGGCAGGGGCGACTCAGCATAAGTCCCGACGTTCTGTCATATACTTGACTGGGATAGGTTATAAAAAGGTTTTTTTTGGCACGCGTGGCGGCCACATACATCAGCCTTAGCTCTTCCTCGAGTTCCTCTTCACTGTCAAGGGCATGTACTGAGGGAAACCTTCCATCTAAAGCCCAAATAATAAAAACCGAATGCCACTCGAGACCTTTGGCAGAGTGGACTGTGGAAAGAACCAGCCGGTCCGTGTTCCTGATACCGGCAGCCAGGGTGTCATCGATACTGATATTCGGTGGTTCCAAGGCCATATCAGCCAGGAAATCTTCCAGGCTGCGGTAGCCGTCCATAATGGTTATTAAATGTTCCAAGTCTCTGGCGCGCCGCGGGAAATCATCGAAGCGATTCTGTAAAATAGGATTATAATAATTGACAACAGCCTCGCCCAGTTGCGCCACCGTCATGGATCCAGATTGAATTCCCGCGTAAAGTTCCTTTAATTTTTGGATGCCGGACGCTGAGTTCGATTTCGGTGTTATCTTAAAAATGCCGCCATATCCCGACTGTTCAGCCACCAAAGTTTCATACATTTTCTGGGCTGATTTGGGACCGACTTTGTCTAGCAGCAACAGGATTCTGGACCAATTTAAGCGATCATACGGATTTATTATCACTTTGAGATGGGCTAAAACATCTTTAATGTGGGCGGATTCGACGAATTTAAATCCGCCGACCTTAACAAAAGGGACGTTGACTCGGTTGAGCTCGATTTCAAGGTCAAAAGAATGAAAGCCTGCTCTGAACAGAACCGCAACCTGATTCAAGTAAATGCCTCTCTGCTGCAATTCTAGAATCTTTTCCGTTACGAATCTGGACTGGCCCCGCTCATTTTTGGTGTCGATGAGAAGCGGTCGCGGCCCTTCCGTTTTTCGGCTGAATAAATTCTTTTCATATTTCTCCGTAGCCCGGTTTATGATCACATTCGTAAGATTCAAAATAGGTTGTATGCTCCGATAATTCTCTTCCAGTTTTATTATTTTGGTTCCGGGAAAAATGATGGGGTATGTCATTATATTTTTAAAATTTGCGCCCCTGAAAGCATAAATACTTTGGGCATCATCTCCCACTGCCATTACATTTTGATGGGTGCTCGCTAGAAATTTGAGTATATCGGCTTGCAGGAGATTTGTGTCCTGGTATTCATCAACCATTATATACCGGAAACTTGAAGAAACTCGTTCTCGAATCGCGGGGAAATTTTTTAAAAGGGAATGCAGGTGTAAAAGTAGATCATCGAAATCAAGGCAATTATGTTTTAGCTTGTGAGCGTTATAGCCTTCAAAAATTTTAATAATGATATCCAGATCTGCCGTAAAGTGAGAATAATCTTTCAAGATCACTTCTTCCGGTGTAATCGCTTTGTTGACGGCTCTGCTGAAGATATTTGTCAGTGTCTGTTTTCGAGGAAAGGCATGGTTTTTCGAAGCATGGCTAAATTCTTTTCTTATCGTGCCGATCAGACTTACTGAATCTGCGCGGTCGAGAATCGTGAAGCCGGGCGTGAATCCAATATGAGCGGCATATTGTCGCAGAACCATGTTGGCGAAGGAGTGAAATGTGCCCCCGGACACCTTTTCGCAGCGATCATCAAGCAATTGAATGGCACGCTGCAGCATTTCTGAAGCGGCCTTGCGCGTGAAGGTCAAAAGCAGAATTGACGCCGGGGAGATCCCTTCTTCAACCAGACGCGCAACCCGGTAAGTGAGCGTGCGGGTTTTACCTGAACCGGCACCGGCAATTACAAGCAACGGACCGTTTCCATGATTTACTGCCTCTAATTGCGAAATATTCAACGCGCTTCTGTAGCGCTTGTCATTTTGGGGTGTGTTTTTTTGAAGATCGGATGTATTTTTCATTTTCGAGAGAATCAAGTCATCATTCAAAATATATCGCCGCCGGATGCGTTGACCTGCGAAGTTGGTCAGACCGCTTCCCTGCAAGCCTTACTTTTTGAAGCGAACCCAGGGGTTGCCAGCCGCAATGGATATGCTCTTTACCATAAGCGCTTGCCATTTAGCCCAGAAAGCTTCAATTTTAATTATCAGATTTTTGAAAATATTCAAACATGAAATTACAGGAGCGACCAGCCGTAGAATTTTTTCATTGAATTATGAAATATAAAAGCATTTTTATTGACATTTAAAAAAGTATATATATACTACCGACTAGCGAAAATTAATAATCGCTAAATCTTAACGAATAAATAAGGAGGGTTATTCAGATGAAGAAAGTAAAAGATCAGCTGAAAACATTATCAAGGACGCTGGCATCTCTTTCAAAACAGGTAGACAAAATCTCCAAGCAGGTAGACAAACCTCAACCCGCCAAAAAAACCACCGCCAAAAGAGGCAGGCCCGCTGCTCCCAAGCGTGCTGTAAGAAAAAGACCTGCTAGAGGTACGACGGTACTCGATTCTGTTTCCAATGCGATCAAGCGAAGTAAAAAGGGCGTGACCATCGCGCAATTAAAAGCCAAAACCGGTCTTAACCCCAGGCAACTCAGCAATGCTTTATACAAGCTTTCCAAGAAAGGCACCATCGTAGCCAAATCGCGTGGCCTCTACGTAAAAAAATAGCATTTGCTTTTGTAGAAAGAATCGGTGTGCATCTGGCGAAATTTTATCTGATGCCACTCTAACAGAAGTGGTGCTGGCATTGAGGGACAGGGTGCATTTATGTGAGCTGGATGGCGCTTTAGATGTTCGGCCTTCGGTATGGACAGGTGCTACAGACAAACTGTGCAAGGACTTTTAAAGCCTCTTTTTGTCAGCAAATCCTGAGTTACGCATGTCGGATAGCAGAAGCACACCGCGCTGAAACTTGCCAGCCCTTTTATCTTCCTGCCCCACGCAATCCACTCCAAATATTTATTCGGGACAAATTCCGCTGAATCTTTGCGAAAAATTTCTGCACGACGTGCATTGTTGACCCGGGAAAAAGATACCAGCGACTGATCCGTCTGTCTTTTTTTGCCCCCTGCTTCTCAAGGCGTCGTAAAGGAACGCTGTCCGGTAGGGATGTGGTCCTGGCCCGAAAACCCCGCCTTTTGGAACCGGGAGCTTCACCTTTTTAATCTGTTGCCTCCTGTTTAATGATTTGATATGACCATTTTTTAATTTTTTAAGTAAATACCCCGATCCCTCAAATAAACTGAATTAGTGCCACCGCACGGCTGTCCGGTATGGTATGAAAAAACCCTGTGTCCAGAATTTTGTCGGATGCGGCTGTTGAGCAAGAGGCTCTGCGGGACCAACCCCATGGCGCTGAAATTGGCTGGATTTTGGGAGAGGACGAATAATGAAAGACAATGAGTTCTTCAGCGATCTCTTAGACAGCGCATGGAGGTTCTTTGCGGCGGTGAGGCTAACCATCATTTTACTGCTGTCGCTCGCCATCACCTCCATCATCGGTACGCTTATTCCGCAAAACGAAAACCCGGCCGACTATGTCCGAGCCTTCGGGGAGTTTGGTTATCGATTTATGGATTTGCTGGGACTATTTGATATGTATCATTCCTGGTGGTTTCAGTCTCTTTTACTTATGTTGACCATCAACGTTGTTGTGTGTTCCTTGGATCGGATATCCACTACATGGAAGGTCATCTTTACCCGCAACCCGTCGTTAAATATTTCGGGTTTCAAACGCCGAAAAAACAAAGAAGAATTTACCACAAATCATGCTCCTGAGGAACTGAAGAAAGTTTTTGAACCGTTGATTTCAAAGCGATTTGGCTACCATCGAATGGATGCTTTGGGAAACGGATATTATCTGTATGCTGAAAAACGGCGCTGGACCCGCCTGGGCGTTTATATCGTTCATATGTCAGTGCTGTTATTGCTGGTCGGCGGACTGATCGGTTCAATTTTCGGTTTCGAGGGTTTCGTCAACATTGCAGAAGGCGACACGGTTGATCGCATCAAAATAAGAAATACCAATAAATGGCATATGCTCGGCTTTGAAATCCGGTGTGATGATTTTGACGTGACTTTTTACGACACCGGCATGCCAAAAGAATTCCGCTCCAGTCTGACCATAATGGAGCAGGGGCAACCGGTGTTGCAGAAAGACATCATTGTTAATGATCCGCTTCGTTACAAAGGCATAAATTTTTTTCAATCCAGTTATGGTCAGCTCCCGCCTCAGAAAAAAGATATTGCCCTGCCGGAGGAGATCCCCCTGAGTTTTAAGAGCAAGCAAACCGGCATGATCTATCGTGAGACGTTGAAAATTGGGCAGGCGGTCGATATTCCGGAAGGTTTGGGCAAATTCGTTATCAAAGAGTTCAGACGGTCTTTCAGCTTTCGAGGCAAGGATCTGGGAGAAACGTTGATTGGGACGCTCACCCCGGCAGACGGAAATGAAGTTGAAGTGGCGTTGCCGTTGCGCTTTCCGAGCTTTGACCGAATGAGCCCTATATTTAATCCGAGCAGAAAGGATACCGTATTTATTTCCGTTGAGGACTTTAAAGTTCCCCAACAAGCAACGGTGCCAAAATTCTACACCGGACTTCAAGTGACCAAGGATCCCGGTGTATGGGTGGTCTATATCGGATTTATACTAATGATCATAGGCTTTTATATTACATTTTTCATGTCTCACCAACGAATATATGTAGAAATCACGCCGCGCGGCAACTCCAGCAAGATCACGGTTGTCGGCACTTCAAATAAAAACAAATTAGGCATGCAACAAAAGGTCAAAAAGATATCAGACTTGCTGGCTGATTCGGCACGGCTGAAATAAACGCCCCCTGTGGTGGGAGTGACGCCTGGTTTTTACGGCAAGTAATAAAAACGAAAAGTGCCGGGATGCTGAAGCAATGGGCTATGCTTGAAATGGGGAATCATCATGAACAGTTCAATTATATTATCGATAGTAACATTTGTATACGGTTTTGCGGCTTTTTTGTATATCTTATCATGGGTATTCAAAAAATCAGCACCCGGTCTTTTGGCCACTTGGGTGGCTTTTATAGGATTAGCGGGCAACGCGGCCGGAATCATTATCCGATGGGTGGAATCTTACAGGCTGGGCATCGGACACGCCCCCCTATCGAATTTATATGAATCCCTCGTCTTTTTTGCTTGGGTTATCATGCTCATCTACCTCGTCGTGGAGCGAAAGTACGACAATCGCATCATTGGTGCATTTACGACACCCATCGCTTTTCTGGCCATGGCTTATGCCTCGCTGTCGCCCGGTATTAGCTCCAAAATTCAGCCGCTTTTACCCGCTTTGAAAAGCAACTGGTTAATCGCTCATGTGATGACCTGTTTTATTGGATATGCTGCTTTTGCCATAGCTTTCGGCATCAGTTGCATGTACCTGATCAAAAAAGGCAAACAAGAGGAACAGATCAGCTGGTTGAATTTTGCCAAACCGATCGCACTGTTCATCGTGTTTGCGCTTTTTAGCCGTGTCCTCCTTACGAGCAGCTGGGGCCTGGCCGCCCTGATTGCTTTGACAACATGCCTCGTCTTTTATAGCGCGGTTTTTCTCATCCGGCAAATGCCCGGAAATGCCAAAACCAAGTTGCTGGCCCTGTTTCCAGCCCCCAATATGTTGGACGAACTTAATTACCAACTGATCGTCTTCGGCTTCTTATTTTTATCTGTGGGTATCATTACCGGAGCGGTTTGGGCCAATTCAGCCTGGGGAAGGTATTGGGGTTGGGACCCGAAAGAGACTTGGTCACTGATAACCTGGTTTGTGTATGCCACCCTGCTGCACGCTAAGATGATGCGGGGCTGGCAAGGGCGACGGATTGCGTTTCTTTCCATCCTCGGTTTCGCCGCTGTCCTGTTTACCTATTTTGGCGTGAATTTGTTGCCGGGCTTGCACAGTTACGGCGCCATGACAAAATGATTTTTCCTTGACAAAGAAAAGATCTCAAGGTACACAGGCTGCAATTGTAACGCGCCATTGGGTTTCCCATTGTTAGTCAACATGGGATACGACGACCCGCATCCGATAGACTCAGAGAATATTGCTGCATTTTTCTGAATCGCATAAATTCCAACCAATTTGCTGGGGTTCACGACGGACGAAAGCGGCATCTTAGCGTCCCGGCTGAGCGCCGAGTTAATCGCCAAACCACAGCAGGCGGGGTTATTATGAGCACCGTAGATGATCAAGCCAAAGAGGTCGTGGACGCCGGGGGAAGTGGGGCGCAAAAAGCAGCACCACAGGTAAACGAGCACAAGAACGGATCCACCGGTTTTATCATCCTATTCTTTTTCCTGGGATTCGCAGCCAGTCTTGTCGTCGGCTGGGTCGTTTTTCCCATGCTTCTTTACTCCAAGAAACAACAACCCGTTGCCTTTAATCATGCACTGCATAACGAGCTCGTTGATGAGGAATGCCAAAGCTGTCATTTTTTCCGAGAAGACGGCAGCTATTCCGGTGTTCCTAAACTTGCCCAGTGCATCGATTGTCACGAGGAAGTACAAGGGGACAGTGAAGCCGAAACCGAATTTGTGGCGGAATATGTAGCAAAAGATCGAGAAGTACCCTGGCTGTTATATTCGCGCCAACCCCCCTGCGTATTCTTTTCCCATGCGGCCCATGTGCTAAAGGCCGAAATCGATTGTGTCACTTGTCACGGAACCATTGGTGAGTCCGAAAGCCTGAAGCCGTATGAGCAAAACCGAATTTCCGGTTATAGTCGGGACATTTGGGGCAGCAACATGGCAGGATTGAAAAAAAACAGCTGGGACCGAATGAAAATGGACGATTGTGTTGAGTGTCATGTAAAAAACAACGTCAATCAGGGAAGTGTCCAAACACAAAAAGGCGGATGTTTTGTCTGTCACCATTAATTTAAAAAGGAGAAACTTGTCCCCCCGGTCATACCAACTCGTTAAAACTATTTTGTGTTTCAGACATTAAAGGGAAGAACCGATGAAAATAGACCGAAGAAGTTTCTTGTCGTTTGTGATTGGCGGTGCTGCTGGGACGGCCCTTACCCCGTTACCCTGGAAGCTGACGGACGATATTGCCATCTGGACCCAGATGTGGCCATGGACACCTGTTCCACAGCACGGTGAGGTCAGTCATGTGAATTCCACATGCACGCTTTGCCCGGGGGGCTGTGGCATCACGGTTCGCAAAATAGATGAGCGGGTGGTCAAAATTGAAGGCCTGGGCGGTCATCCGGTTAATGCCGGCGGCCTTTGTCTTTTGGGGCTTTCCGGTGCACAACTGCTTTACGGGCCCAGACGGGTGAAGACTCCCTTGAAAAAGGTCAATGGACGATTCAGACAAATTTCCTGGGATGCGGCTATTTCAGAAATTGCTGGCAAACTTGCTGATCTGCGCTCAAAAGGCGATTCTCATAAAGTTGCTTTTGTGGCTGCCTCGGATCGGGGCACGGTACCGGAACTCATGAACAGATTTCTTACGGTGTACGGGTCTCCCAATTTCATTCGAACCCCTTCAATTCAGGATTCATACGAATTAACCTTGCACCTGATGCACGGTGCCCAGGCTTTGCCCGGTTTTGATTTTGACAATACGGATTTTGTCCTGAGTTTTGGAAGCGGGT
>JASFTQ010000014.1:0-30251 GCA_050053515.1 Desulfobacterales bacterium
CTGCATAACTATTTGTTTTTGTTATATTAAATATTTTACAACTTTTCCCTTGACAGGAGAATTATAGGATGTCCCCCTTTTTTTTCTTTGTGCTTAAAGTTTGTTTGCTAATCCACCTAAATCCGGCGGCTCTCTATGCACCAAAGCAGAGGCATAAGAAAGAAACGGAACGCCCCCCCACTTTTCCTTGAAGCGGCGAATACCGGGATGGATGCCAAGTCCAAGATTGATGGCCTTCTTTCCCTCGGATTGGGCTAAACTCACCATCTCGTTAAAAAGTAGATCTGAAGCACCGGGTATCTTTTCCCTGGTTGATCGGAAATTAAACAAATAAAAGGCAAATTCGGTCGAACCCATATCTGCAATTGTAAACGCCACTAGCGTGGTTTTCTTTCTGGCCTCAATCAGCCGGGCATACTTGGAAGCTTTCAAGTAGTGCTGGATGTGTCGAAAAATATGTCTCTGGGCCTTGGTTAATTGGTGGCTGGATAGGAAGTCATCCACAAGTCTGCGGTGTTCTTTGCTAAAATTGCCGAGAGTAACACACAGCTCTTTTTCTGCACGCCTAACCATATATGCCACAGCGGGATTCGGGCGTCCAAGAGGCAAATCAAGCCGATAGTAACAGTCCTTCTGGTGTTTTTCAAAAGTCTGGGGGGGTAACCAGATTATCGGGGCAATAATGGCTGCCGTAGCCGGCCGGAACCGCTCACAGGCAGCATCATAACACCGGGCGAGATCATCGGACCTATTTTCCAGGGGGTAGCCGATAAAAATAAGGTGGTTTTTGCGGGTAAAACAAAGATAATTCTCATGAAGATGGGGATTTGCCCCGGAAACCGCTGCGACATAACCGGGCAGATGTTCAGGCACGTAAGCATGCCGGTAAACAAAATAACGCTCTTCTTTTTTCAGCATCCTATCGTCCGGAGAGGTTGCCAAAAATCTCCCTGGCCTGATTCTGTCTGATTCTGTCGATGGCGGTTTCAATCCTGGCGGCCATGTCTTCGTCCGTTGAATCCCCCAGGGTCAGCTTTGCGGCAATGATCACCTCTTTTTCGGCGGCCTTGAGTTGCGCCAAGAAGCTCAGGTAATCTTTTTCATTTGGATAGGCATTGACCACCATACTCGGGTAATCCTCGCCTTGGGCTTGCAATAACCGGCAGTAGTGATCAATGAGGGTTTCAATTTCTTTGATCTGTTGCCTTCGAATTTCGTCTGAGTAAAGTCCCTTTTTAACCCGATCGAGAAGTTCGCTCGTTTTAGAGTCTATATAAGACAGGGCGGTTGCCCGGGACGTACCATTTTTCTTTATATCCAGCGCAGCTTCGAGGGCTAATTTTTTGGTGAAAAGGAGGTTTTGAGCAAATAACTCTCTTCTGTGTTTTTGTTTCATGAAGTTTAGTATGAAAATGACAGGTATGGTGACATCCCATACGCCGAGCGGTTTTGATTCCATTACCGACAGGGCTATCGATTTTGCAATTTGCCGTTCACGTGCAAGGATATTCTCATACTTTTTATGTAAATCCACAGGCAAAATCCCCCTTTTGCCAAACCGGCCTCGCCCGCTAAAAGAGTTGATCCAGCATCTTTTTACGACATTTTTCAACCTGCTGCTGTTCGGCCAGCAACTTTTCCCTGAGTTTTTCGTTCCGGCCCCATTTTTCCAGTATTTTTCGATCCACCTCTTTTTCGGCAGCCGTAAGCCGATCTAAATAGGCCAGATAACTTTCCCGATTTTTGTAGGCATCTTTGATTAAAAGGGCATAACTGTTTCCCTGTGTATTTAGAATCTTTAAATAGTGATCGGTAAGTAAGTTGACAACCGCCAGTTGAGCCTGGAGCAGGTCGGGTGAATTGAGATCTAAAGAGCTCAGCCAGGTGCTGACATCTTCCTCCGTCCGCGAATTAACAGCGGCCTGGTCTTGACCCTCACCCAATGACCGGGCCGCATCAAAAGCCAAATTCCTGGGGAACAGGTAATATTTGGTATACTGCCGGATGGCCCTTCCCCTTCGGAGAAAATCGATGATAAACATCCCCGGAATGAGAGACTGCCACAGTTTCAGCGGTTTCTGAACGATAACACCCAGGGTAACTTCGCGGGCAAACTGTTCTTCAGCCATCCGAATCATGTCATAAACTTTCATGGTCGTTTCTCCCTCACGTCATGCATACCACCGAATCAATTATTCTGTCAACGTTGCTGAACCTGCCGGCACGGCAACGTCAATTGGGCATACTTCGACAAGATTTATCTCCGGCCAAGCCGCAGAGGCGCCAATGTTCTATAATATTTGTTTTGGACTCGGTGTCGTTGCGTGAGAATTTTAAAGAGTAAAAGGCTAATCTGGGACACCAGGAAAGTGATCCTTCGGTTTTTTCGGAGAACACAATCGTCGAAAAGGTGGGTCAGAGAAGGTGTTCCCTCTGGGAACACCTTCCCTTGTTTGGATAAAGATCAATCCGGTAGAATAACCGGTGTGAAAAAGGTGCCAGACCAGAGAATCCAGGTAATAAACAAGGTCCAGAAAGCATTGGCAATCTGGGAAATCCAATAGGCAATCGCCGGTCTGCCGCCGCCCACCGACACCAGCTCTTTAAAGTTGGTTTCCAGTCCGATAGCCACAAAACACATGGCGAAAAACCAGCTGCGGTAGCTCTTGCAGGCTTTACTGACGGCCTTGACGGCTTTACCCCCCCAAACCGGCTCGACAAAGAAGGAAACCACCAGAGAGGCGATAATAAATCCTACGACGAATTTAGGAAACCGCCACCAGACTTCCATCAATGAAGGTTTCGGGGCGTTGGGATCCTCTTTTCTTTCAAGAGACAAGGTCGCCCAGAGAGCCATCAGAAAGGCCACCAGACCGATCATAACATTCTGGGCCATCTTAACCATCGCAGCCGCATCCACCGCGGCTTTACTCGGTTGTCCCTGAGCGTTTCGCAGGATCTCTCCGGCTGCGATCACGGATCCTGTATTGTCGATCACCCCACCGACCCAGGCACCGGCCCATTGGGTTGGAAGACCCAAAAGTACCGCAACCGGCGGCATCACCAGGATCAATACCACCGCACAAACCAGCACCCAGGCGACCATATAGCTGACTTCCTTGGGGTCTCCCTGGACGGCGCCGCCGGCTGCAATGGAGGCCGAAACACCGCAAATGGAATTGGCCGTGGCAATGATGCTGCTGAAACGTTCGGATACCTTAAACCTCCTGCAAATCCAATAAGTTCCAAACCAAACCGTGCCGGCCACCAGCACGGCCTGGAGCACGCCGACGGCTCCGGCCTTAACCACCGTGGAGAACAAGATGGTCGCCCCCATGCACACCAAACCGATTTTGATGAAAAATTCAGTCTGGCCGGCTGATTTGAGAATTTTCGGCACCTTAAAAATGTTGCTGATGATCAGACCGATAGCCAGGGCAAAAAGGACATAGGAAATACCCCAGTATTTGATAAAAGACTGCTTGGATATGACCATGGAGATAAAGGCTATCACATAAATAACCACATAGCCCGGTATGTAACGTTTGATGTCCAGCTTTAAGAACTTGCCGCCGATAAGCGTCAGAATACCCGTGAAGATCAACCAGACGACAGCAGCCCCGACGGTACCCCAGCCTTGGGCGAAAGCCGCACCCAAGTCGCTGGTCCATTTATCGATCTTAGGGGCGTGAGGTAAAATTGAGACCGCCCATTTGCCGGACTCCAACTCATGCACCCCGATAATGGCCAAAAGCAAGATAAACCATCCGATAAAGCAGGCCCACCAGTCTTCGTTCTGCAACACGGGTTTGGTAGCGGCTACTTTTTTGGTTTCTTCGTTCATAAAACCCGTCTCCTTTCAATTGAGTAAAGTGCATTTAGGACACAATCCTTGTTCCAGAAGATAACATCAAAAACCCTCGAGATTAAACCTTTCTCGAGTGGGAATAAAGTAACAGAGAGCAGAGCTGCAAATAAGAGAATTTACGAATCTGGCTGTAATCGAATTTGAGATTCACTTACTTCAAGACCGGTTCTGTTCTCAAGGGCCTTTGCCGTCAAGATCTAATACAATTCTACGTGCCAAAGAAAAGCCGATCACCTCCTTTCCTTTATTAATTGCATCCGTTGACCCTTATCTTGGCTGGGTCCATTCTTTAATAAAAAAGTATAATAAAGTCAACCCATCATATCAAAATATGAAAAAGCACCCGCTTTTTTGCTAGCTTTCAACCGTGCCGATATTAAAGGCATACTGCAGCACCAGGTAAATAATGTAGATGCCAAACAACCACGCCCCTTGCCATCTGCGGAAACGTCCGTCCTTATTCTGGAAAATAAAGAACCGGAAAGGATACAGAATGAGGATCATGGCCGGGAAGTGAAAAGTGTAGAAATTCTGCGGCACTGCCAGAGGCCTGGCTGCCGCGGCGGCACCGATCACAAAAAGACAATTCAATACATCGGCTCCCACGACGTTGCCCACCATAATCTCCGGATGTCCCTTGCGCACGGCGGCAATGGCCGTCATCAGTTCCGGTAAAGAGGTGCCGAGAGCCACCATGGTAGCGGCAATAACATCCTCCGGCACGCCGAGCCGGTGCGCGATTTCTGCAGCGGCAGGAACCAATATTCGCGCTCCGACAATGACAAAAAAAAGTCCCCCTACAATCAGCAGCCAGCACTTTACCAGGCCCATGAGCTCGGAAACGTCGGTTTCCTCCCCCTCAAGCGCCATATCGGCCCCCTGCTTGGCCCAAACATAGGTAATATACATGTAACCTGCCAATAATATGAGAAATAATATGCCAACCCATCGGTGCAATATCGGTTCGCCCTCCATCACACTCAGCGCTATCAGCGAAATGAGAACCAGTAGCGTGGCGGCTCCCACCTGCACCCAGCCTGTTCGATTGAGTATGAAGCGGTTGACCGGCACAATCGTCAATATACAGGTCAAACCAAAAATTAAGCCGGTGTCGGCAATGATAGAGCCTACGCCATTGCCCAAGGCCAGTCCGGGATTGCCCATCCAGGCCGCCATAACCGAGACGAACGCTTCCGGCATGGTCGTTCCAAGGGAAATAATCGTCGCCCCGATGACGATTCGAGGCAAGCCCGTTCGACGGGCCAGATGAACCACGCCGTCGATCATCCAATCGGCACCTTTCGACAACGAAAATATGCAGACAACCATGATGATCAACAAAGCCGCTATCGGCAAACCCTTCACCAACTCCTGTAAAATTGTTTCGTCTCCAATCCAACGCAATACGTCGCTTATCATCACTTATTCCTCCTGCCCTTCGCAAAATTTCAGAAGCCAAACGGAAAATGCGGAACCGCTCAAATTAGGATATTCAAATCTCGAGGGACTTTTTAAACTTATTTATGGGACACCACATAGCAATAATTAAAAAAAAATTGCAAGAAAGATATTCATCCGGTGTCATTCAGGGCGGCCCACTTTTTGTAAACGCTTGATTTGATCTGCCATGTCGGATGGGATCGGGGCTTCAAAGGATACAAACTCAGTGGATTTCGGATGAAAGAATCCCAGCCGCCGGGCATGTAACATTTGCCGTTTTGCAGAATGAACCACATCGGCAGTGTCCGGAGAAATGGACGGAAAATGTTTCGTAATATTTTTCAATAACCTGCGAGGACAATAGACGGGGTCGCCCACAATAGGGTGGTTGATGGCTGCACAGTGAACGCGAATCTGATGGGTTCGTCCGGTTTTCAAGTTCCATTCGACCAGGATAACCCCGTCAAAACGCTTGCGGACCTTCCAGTGGCTTTCTGCCTGCCGTCCCTTGCGGCTGATTGTGGACATGCGCTTTCGATCGACCGGGTGCCGGCCAATGGGCAGTGAAATCACACCCGTTTCTGTACTCATTTCTCCATACATCAGCGCCAAGTATGTCTTTTGGACCTTTCTGGATTTAAACTGGGAAGTCAGATGAAAATGGGCTTCGCTGTTTTTAGCGACGACCAAAACACCGGAGGTGTCCTTGTCGAGCCGATGGATGATTCCCGGCCGGAATTCGCCGCCGACATTACAGATTCCCGGGCGATGGTAAAGAAGCGCGTTTACCAGCGTCCCGGAATAATGCCCCGCTGCGGGATGAACGACCAGACCGGGTGGTTTGTTAATCAAGAGGATGTCCGGGTCTTCATAAATTATATCGATTTCAATCGGCTCGGGAACAAGCGAAGCCGCTCCGTGGGGCGGTATGCTGCCACGGATTTCATCGCCTGTTTTTAGGCGATAGCCGGGTTTTTTCAACGCCCCGTTAACTCTGATTTTTTTTGAGAGAATTAAGTCTGCGACACGAGACCGTGAACACATGTCAAACTGCGATGCTATAAGTATATCCAGACGCTTCCCGACGTCCGAGGTCTTGACAACAATGGTGAAATCACCTGCGACCGGCATGATTTAAAGCGGGGGAGAGTTAGTTATCGGGGCTGTTTGAAAGAGCCGGCTTTTCCGGAGTGAAAAAGGATTCGAGTTCGGACATAATCTTTTTTTCATCTGTTTTTTTGGCGGTCGAAAGTTCCTTAACCAGCAGAGCCTGGGCAGTATCGTAAAGCTTGCGTTCACCGAAGGATAAATCCTTGGTTAATTTCAGTAGCGAAAGATCTCTGAAGACTTCGGCGACATCAAACAATGAACCGGTCTTGATCTTATCCATGTATTCCCGGTAGCGGCGATTCCATGTCTGATTGTCGTTGAGTATTTCCCTCTTGGCTTTGATTACCTTATATACTTTGGCAATGTCTTTTTTATCAATAATATCCCTTAACCCCACTGATTCGACATTTTTGGTGGGAATCATAATCAGCATGTTGTTTTCGAGAACTTTCATGATATAAAAATCATGCTTTTCACCGTTGATCACCCGGCTCTCAATGGCTTGTATCTTTCCAACGCCGTGGGCGGGATAAACCGCTAGATCTCCAACTTGAAATACGCGTATCTTGGGTTTGCTGGTTCTTTTTCGAGTTTTACCACTAGCCTTTTTATCACTCATTTTAACTCCAGGAATAAAGTCTCTAATAAATTGCCGTCACGAGCACGCCGCTGTTGCGCGCGTTGCACTTGCAAGTAACACCCGGGTTTGTATGGCAAGAAACAGATTTTACGAATTACACCGCATATAAACGGCAATTGGACCCGCCTGTGGGTCCACTCAAATAATAAAGCCCCGAACCTTTTTTATATAACATAACTTATCGTAATTGTCAAAAATATTATCCAAATAGCGGCTCGATTCAACCCCTAACTATGCTTGACACACATGCCGGTATTTGCCATATTGTGCCAGCCCAAAATCGGTTAATAATTAAATCTTTTATAAGGAGGAAAGGTATGGAGCTATTAGTTGCACTGATTGCGAGTATTCTGGCCTTGATCTATGTTGGCTTTCTGATCTTACGCATTACCAAGGTGGAAAAGGGCTCTCAAAAGATGATCGAAATCGCGGATGCCATCCATGAGGGGGCTATGGCATTTCTGAAAAGAGAATTCACCAGCCTGGTTTTGGTTTTGATTGCGATTTCGATTTTGCTGGGTATTTTTATTGATTGGCGCGAGTCCATTACTTTTATCGTGGGGGCCGCCATTTCCGGGCTGGCGGCTTGGATCGGCATGAATGTATCAACAGCTGCCAACGTGCGCAGCTGCAATATTGCCTCGCAAAGTTTTCCCAGGGCTTTTCGGGTCGCCATTTCCAGCGGAGCGGTAATGGGAATGTGTGTCGTGGGTATGGGACTCCTGGGCGTGGTGATTATCTATTTTATCACTCCTGATCTGCGGCTGTTGGTGGCATATGCGTTCGGCTCTTCGCTCATCGCATTATTCTTAAGGGTCGGCGGTGGTATCTTTACCAAAAGTGCCGATGTGGGGGCAGATCTGGTCGGCAAGGTAGAGGCGGGTATTCCGGAAGATGATCCCAGAAATCCGGCCGTGATAGCGGATGCCGTCGGCGACAATGTGGGTGACATTGCCGGCATGGGATCGGATCTGTTCGAATCTTATGTAAGTGCCATCGTGGCCACCATGTTCTTGGGGGCGGCCCTGAGTAAACAACATCTGCTGATTCCGCTTTTGCTGGCCGGTGCGGGTATTATCTGCTCGATAATCGGGTCCCTCTGCGTGCGCGTGTCAGAGGGCGGCGCAGAAGAGACATTTGAACAGCAGACAGACAGAGTCCGCAAGGCCATGAATATGGGGATCATAATTGCCAATGGTTTAATGGTCATCGCTTCTTTCATCATTGTGAGAATCATGCTTGCTGATCTTAACGTTTTCTGGGCGCTATTGGCCGGTCTCTTGTGCGGTATGATCATTGGCTGGGCCACCATTTATTATACGTCGGACAAATACAAACCGGTATCAACCATCGCTAAATCAACGGAGACCGGTGCTTCAACGGTCATCATCGAAGGTCTGGCTCAGGGCATGTACAGCACTGTGATTCCGGTGTTGGCAATTTCTGCGGCCATGGTAGCGGCCTATCTAACTGCCGGTCTTTATGGTATTGCAGTTGCCGGGGTGGGCATACTGGGAGTGCTGGGGGTCAATCTTTCCTGCGACTGCTACGGCCCGATCGTAGACAATGCGGCAGGGATCGCCGAGATGTGTGAAATGGACGAAATTGTACGAACCCGTTGTGATGCTTTGGATTCGGTGGGAAATACCACGGCAGCCATGGGTAAGGGATTTGCCATTGGCTCGGCCGCTCTGGCTGCCTTGGCCTGGTTGGCCGCCTATTACGAGGCCGCCGACCTTAAGGTCATCAGCATAACCGAACCAACGGTAATGGCGGGCCTGTTCATCGGGGGATTGATGGTATTTTTGTTTGCAGCCTTAACCATGAAGGCTGTGGGTCGTGGCGGCTACGACATCGTCCGTGAAGTCCGCCGTCAGTGGAAAGAAATCCCCGGATTGATGGAGGGAAACGCCAAGCCGGATTCCGCCAAATGCGTGGATATAACCACCCGCGGGGCCTTGAAGTCCATGGTAATCCCCGGCTTGCTATCGGTCGTCATACCCGCGGCTGTCGGTTTCACATTGGGATTGGCGGCATTAGGGGCTGTTTTGGCATCGGCACTGGCCGTGGGATTGCTGGTTGCTTTATTTATGGCCAATGCCGGTGGCGCTTGGGACAATGCCAAGAAATACATAGAGGCCGGTCATATGGGAGGCAAGGGGTCCGACTCCCACAAGGCGGCCGTGGTTGGTGATACCGTCGGGGATCCATTCAAGGACACCTCCGGTCCTTCACTGAATATTTTGATAAAAATCGTCGGTAAAGTAGCATTGATCATGGTCCCCGTGCTTCTGGCATTCTGGGGCAAAGTATAGATTCAAATCTCTGATTAAAAAAGCCCTTTCGGGAGTCATGGACACCGAAGGGGCTTTTTTACTCTTTGGTCATCTAAAAATTTAAGCTTCGTTCAGCAATTCATTTGACAGTTCCAAATGAGACTGGGTCGTAATAGAAAAAAAGAGATTATTCCTTCTGTCATGCCGGTCCTGGATCACGTCCAGGATGACGGATCCGGCATCCAGGTGGCCAAAATTATGTAATAAGGATGGATTCCGGGTCAAGCCCGGAATGACAAAAACAGAAAATGCGTGGATCTGCTAATTGCGACACAGCCTGGATGGGGGTGGTTTAGAGCGATTCTCGGTATAAACGGAAATTTTTGAACTTAGGGGTTCAATATTCTGGTGCTGTTGAACCGATTCATCCCCTCCTTGACACCTTCACAGATTATGGTAACAGCGGCATCCCGGGCCGTTGCAATAATTTCCGCCAGGATCTTTTTTTCTTCTGAACTGAATTTTCCCAGAACATAATCGCTGACCCTGATTCCCTCCGTGGATCGCCCGACGCCGATACGCAGGCGGACAAAATCACCCTTGCCGAAGGCTTCCATCAGCGACTTTACACCTTTGTGCCCTGCGTGACCGCCTTTATCTTTTATTTTTAATTTTCCGAAAGCAAGGTCTATATCGTCGTGGATGACCAATATGTCTTCGCTTTTGATCCGGAAATAGTCGGCGAGTCTTTTCACCGGCGGTCCACTGTGGTTCATGAACGACATGGGTTTGGCCAATATGACATCAATGCCCTTCAGTGATCCCGCCCCATACCGTGTTTTGAACTTTTGCCGAGCAAGCGAAATCGCAAACGTCGTGGCGACTTCCTCAATAACCATAAAACCGGTATTATGGCGGGTTTTCTGGTACGCATCCCCGGGATTTCCGAGGCCTGCAATTAACCTGATGCGCTTTTGGAGCATATCTGTTTTATTTAATAGCGATTCTCAAATTAACGTCCCGAAACTAAGCAGAATGAAGAGGTCCGGGCAAGGGGTAAATTTTTCGAGAATCACTCCAGACCCGCCTTCAAGCAGCTATCAAAATGACAACGGCCCGGAATGCCTGTCCATACAAGGTTATTGTATCATAAAGACAGATGTTGCGGACCGCCGTACCGGTTATTCTTCCTCGGCTGCTTCGGGGGTTTCTGCTTCCCCTTCTGCTGCTTCGGCTTCAGCCATTTCTTCTTCTTCCTCTTCTTCGACCTCTTCTTCGACCTCAAGCTTGGGACTCAGAATCGTTAAAACCGTAAAATCGGTCTCGGCCGGAATTTCAATTTCGCGGCCATGTGCTATTTCTTTTACATGTATGGAATCACCGATATCAAGATCGGTAATATCAATGACAAAGGATTCGGGAATCTGGTCCGGTAAACACAAAACCTCTAGATCGCGCCTGACGATCTGGAGGATGCCGCCGACTTCCACGCCTTTTGATTTGCCTGTGGTAACCACCGGGACGTTAACCGTGACCTTGCGATCCATAGCAATTTCATAAAAATCAATATGCTCAATATTCAAAGAAACCGGGTGGGTCTGCAACTCCTTTATCATGACTCGTTTTGTGACGGATTTACCATCTTTGATAACCAGGTTCAAAAGCGCCTGGCTGAGATTATGCTTTTTTGAAATCTGTTCCAGTTCCCTTGCATCAATGTTTAGAAGCACAGACTCCGTGCCCCGACCGTAAACCACCGCAGGAATTTTACCTTCGCGCCGTAAAACCCTAGCGGGCCCCTTGCCTGTTTTAGCCCTAATAGTGGCTTTGAGTTCGATTTTTTCCAAAGGAATTTCCTCCAAGAGATTTTTTATGAGCGATAATGGCTCGGTTGTGTCACCAAATCTGTTAACCACTGATGACACGGATGACACTGATTTTTAACTCCGGCATTATCCGCCCTAATCCGTGGTTTTATACAAAAAGAGAAGTTACCGAATCACCGTGATAACTTCTAATCATGGCCTCGCCAACCAGTGCTGAGATCGTGAGCACCTTAATTTTTCCGCAGTTTTGAGCCTCAGTGCTGAGGGGTATCGTATCGGTAACCACTACACTTTTTAATTCAGACTCCACTATTCTATCAACGGCCGGGCCCGAAAGCACGGGGTGGGAGCAGGTAGCATGGACTTCTCTGGCCCCGGCTTTGATAATCGCCGTAGCCGCTTGGCTCAACGTACCGGCCGTGTCGACCATATCATCCATAATGATGGCCGTCTTTTCCCGCACATCACCCACCACCGCCAATGCCTTAGCCTTATTGGGTGCAGCTCTGCGCTTGTCAATTATTGCCAAATCCGCATTGAGTCGCTTTGCAAAGGCTCTGGCTCTTTCAACCCCGCCGGCATCCGGTGAAACGATTACAAGATTGTCATTAAAATTTTGCTGAATATACTCGATTGTTACCGGTGCCGCAAAGAGGTTATCAACCGGGATGCTGAAAAATCCCTGGATCTGCCCGGCGTGCAGATCCATTGTGATGACCCGGGTTGTGCCGGCAACGGTCAACAAATCCGCTACGAGTTTGGCACTGATGGGAACCCGCGGGGCGACCTTCTTGTCCTGACGGGCATACCCATAGTAAGGAATCACCGCCGTAATTCTTCTGGCCGAGGAACGTTTAAAAGCGTCTATCATCAGAAGCAACTCGACCAGATTGTTATTCACCGGCGAGCATGTTGACTGGATAACATAGACATCCCTTGATCTGACGTTTTCGTTAATTTCAATCTGGATTTCACCGTCACTAAAGGTTTTTACCTTGGCCCTTCCGAGGGATACATTGAGATACTTACATATTTTTTCAGCAAGAGTCGGATTTGAATTCCCCGAAAATACTACAAAACCCTTCATCTGATGATCCATAGATCCGCCCTATCTTTCATTCGATTTAAGGAGCTGTTGCCCAAATATTTTTGGGCAACAGCCCCCTGATGGTAAAGTGTTGTCGAATGACGCAAAAGGTAAACGTATGGCTGGGGCGGGAGGATTCGAACCTCCGAATGCAGGAACCAAAATCCTGTGTCTTACCACTTGACGACGCCCCAAATTAAAAAGCAAGCTGCACGGATGAAAAAACCGCAAACCTGCGAAATATCAAAAAGGTCAAGTATCTGAGGGGTCGGGGTGTTTTTTTCACGGCAAGCTGATCGCTCCTATGCTTCCAACAGGCAGAAGGCAATTGCCGCCGAGAAAGGCAAAACACGGCGTCGGTTATTGTTGGCGTGAACCTTTTAAATAACCGGCAGTAAAATGCAGGGCAGTTGCCGCTATCAGGCTTGGCAGGCAACAACCCGGCATCTTGCCGTGAAAAAAATACCCCGACCCCTCAGGTATCCGTTATCCGGTATTCCGAATCAAAGAGCATGTCCGTCAAAAACAGCCGCCACGTCCGATGCCGTGCGAGCGCTTGGTGAGCGTTTTGAGCCGTGTCAATATCGGCAAAAAGGCCAAAAACCGTAGGCCCGCTGCCCGACATCGACGCCCCTGCGGCTCCGTGCCTCAGCAGGGTTTCCTTTATTTCTATAATCTCGGAATACTTTTTTGCAACGACAGGTTCCAGATCGTTACATAAATGGTCGGCTGCATTGTAAGGACGATTCTTTAAAAGATTTTTTGTAAGTTTTTTTTCGCAATTTGTCAATCCTAAATCAAGATTATCAAAAACTTCAGTGGTTGAGACTTCAAATCCGGGCCATACCAGTAAAATATGATAGGGCTGCAATCCATTAAAAAATTCCAGCTGCTCCCCGATGCCGGTGGCTATGGCCGGGCGTCGAAAAATAAAAAAAGGGACATCCGCACCAATGGATTGCCCCATGACCATGAGGTCTGATTGGGAAAACCAATCGCGGTAGTAGCGATTCAAACCGATTAAAACGGCAGCGGCATTACTGCTTCCACCTCCCAGACCGGCTGCTACTGGAATGCGTTTGTCGATATGGATGGCCACATGTTCAAACGCTTTCGGGGAATGATGCGATAACTTTTGGTAGAAGCATGCTGCAGCCCGACGGGCCAAATTGGTTTCGTTTTGCGGAACCTTGGAATCGTTGCATGTAATGATAGTATGGGGGACCCCGATTTCAAGTGTCACCCTATCAAAGAGGCCGAGGCAGCATATGAGAGACACCAGATCGTGATAACCGTCCGGCCGCTTTCCGGTAATGTTTAAAAACAGGTTTATTTTGGCCGGCGAATAAATCTTCATTATGGTATGATGTTCCATTGCATTCTATGGACCGTGGTAAATTTAAAAGACGGTGCATCAATGCCAATGGTACTAAATGCTGATTGTAAAACCACGGCTGGGTCCCGTAAATAAGTTACAGAATTCAAACCGCTGTAAGACGTTTTGAACTCATTTCCGGGACACGGCACTAGCCTTTTTCCCTAACATAGGCTATCCGCAAATCATAGAGAATGTTTTTAATGATGTTCTCTTCATCTTTATTGAGATTGCCTTTGGTTTTTTCCTCCAGCATGCTCAATATATCGATGGTTTGTTTGGCCATGGATAAATTTTTTACTTTTCCCTTGGAGGCTGGATCCTCAATTGCACCCAGATGAACTAGGGCCGATGCATTTAAAGAGAAGACAAAAGTTGAAAAATTTATCT
This sequence comes from Desulfobacterales bacterium, assembly GCA_050053515.1. Lineage (GTDB taxonomy): Bacteria > Desulfobacterota > Desulfobacteria > Desulfobacterales. The sequence goes on from JASFTQ010000014.1 coordinate 14,013, forward strand.
CCGGCAAGGGGGGTTCCGTTTCGTCGTCTTCCGGCGGAGCCGTTTCGGCTGATTCCTGTGCGGTTGCCTGGTCGGCGGGAGTTTCCTCCGGTGTCTCTTTTTTTTCCGCCTCGTCTTTTTGATCCCGGTTTTCTTCCGCGAAAATCCTTCGATCCTTGATTACGAAATCTTTTTTTTCCTCAGACATGTCTGGCCTCCTATATGGCTTGCAATCTTTTTTTAAGTTTTCTTGGATTTATCCGAGCGGCGTTATTATGGTGTAAATGATCAATAGATTCAACTAAAATGTTTGGTGTTATTCCTCGACCCTGGCGTTGCGAAATTGAATATAACCGTTCCGAACGGCAACATAGGGGTCAATGGCCGCCTGCTTGACGGTCTCGTACTCTCCAATCCGAAAGGAGGTCTCGTTCAGTCTGTCATAAAACCAGATGCCAATGGCGGCTCCGGTAGGCTCAACATAGGAAATCGGGTTTAAAAAGCGATCACCCGCCGATCCGACAGAATCTCGCAAAGTGGAGGGGCCAAGCACGGGCCATACAATGTAAAACCCGTTGCCGATGCCGTAAGCCCCAAAGGTTTGACCCAAATCTTCATCACTTAATTTAAATTGGAGCTTTTTCTGGGCCGGCTCGCCGAAACCCAGCACACCCCAGGTGCTGTTGATAAAAAAGCTGGAAAACTCGTTTCCGGCAGCCGTGCCTTTGCCCTGAAGAAGGCAGCTGGTGAAACGAATGGGCGTGTAGATGTTGCGGAAAAAATTTTTCACACCGTTGCGAATAAACACCGGAAAGACGAATCGGTACCCCTGTGCAAGCGGTTTCAAAAACCAGAAGTATAACTTATCATTGACATGGAACATCAGCCGGTTCCAGGGAGCAAGGGGATCGGCGATCTGGATCGATTTGCTTTGAAATTCCTTTTCGAATTCATCGAAGACATCATTTTTCATTTCAGTCTCCGGCGAATCCTGTGCCGCCTGCGCCGCCGCTTGAATACGGGAACCCGATGAAACTGTCGTCGAATCCAAAGCGCCGGAGTTGTCGTGAGCCGTTTTGTGAGCACATCCGAAAAAGAAAAAAAAAGCGAATCCGGACAGGTAAAACAAAATGAGCCGCCTGCTTATCATAAATCCCGTCTTTTCCTTTCGATCAATTATTCCTTCTGTGAGTTTCGATCATAATTGTTCTTCATTTCGGGTCCCAGGGGTTTGATAAAAATCAATAACTCCGGCAACAACGTCAAAGCGCCAAAAAGGGCGATGAGCATTGCCAATCCTGTAAGCAGGCCGAAATATATGCTGGGGATGAAATTGGACAGCGACAGGATTGAAAATCCAATGATGATGGTCAAAGATGTGAAATACAGGGCATTGCCGATACTCCCATGACAGCGATGCATGGTTTGGAGGTAGTTCCGATCAACCTCAAACTCCTGTTTATACCGGTGAATATAGTGAATCGAGTTATCCACCGCAATCCCGATACTGATAGCGGCGATGGTAATGGTCATCATGTCCAGGGGAACACCCAGCCAGCCCATAACCCCCAAAACGACTGCAACGGACAGCAGATTCGGGAAAAGTGCAATCAAGGCAATCTTAATGGATCTGAACAGAATCAAAAACATGCCCATCAGGGCCAGCGATGTGATTCCCAGGGTCAGAATCTGTGAGTCGAAAAGACTTTGGAGCATATTGTTGTATAAAACCAACAACCCGGTTAAATGGATATTATCTTTTTTTATCCCCAGCTGACCGGTTAAATCGCGGTGGATTCTTTTCAACAGGAGGTTGCGCTTTAGCGTCTTTTCCGAATCCCTGACACGAACCGAAAAACGGATTTGATTATTTTCCACGGACACATATGGTTTAAGCAGCATGCCTTTGAATTTGGCGGGCAATTTACTATACAGCAGGGCCAGCATAAAGTTGTCCAGGGGGCTTCCGTTGTTGAGCCTTTCGCCGATTTTCAGCAGGGTTGCCAATGATAGAACTTTACCGGTTTCTTTCAAATTGTCCAGATACTCATGGATTTTTACGACTTGAGCCATCTTATCGGTGGTAAACCAGTATTTGGCATCGTCTTTGACCTGATCGAATTCATCAAATTCGGCAAATTCGTCATCACCGGCCTTGCCCGCGCCGGGTGAGGATGTTGCGGCGCTTTTTGAAGGCTCTCCGAGATCAATAACAACGTCCAGCGGTGTCGTTCCGCCCAGGTGTTGATCAATGACCTTCATACCCTGGTAAATCTCGGTACTTTCTTTGAAGTAATCGATAAAGCTGTTTTCGACTTCCAACTTTGAAATGCCAACAATACTGGTCATAAATGCCAGGCAGCCGATAACCAGGATCGTTGAACCGTGGGCTTCGGTCAGCCGAGCCAATAAGGCCGTCAGTGTCGGGGATCCATGGCGTCCGGTCGGCGGTGCATCTTTTTTCAACAGCAATAACCCGGTGGGAAATATCAAGAAGGTGATGATTAAAGAGACCGCAATACCGCCGATCATCATCCAACCAAAATTGATCACCGGCAAAATATCACAAAGCACCAGCGAGCCGAATCCGGCAATGGTTGTCAGGGCAGCATACAGGCAGGGTTTGAATTTCAAACGAACCGTATCCAGGATGAGCTTGCGTTGATCGGTTTGCGGGTGATTGCTATGCAGCTCACGGTAGCGCACGACCAGGTGGATGGCGATCGCCATAGTGATAATCAGCTGCAAAGATATAAAATTCGAGGAAATGACCGTGACCTCCCAGCCAAAAAGTCCGAGCAGACCGATCATGGAAAGGGCTGAAAGCGCGCAGCACAGTATGGGCAATAGAATCCAGCGGCTTCTTTTGAAAATGATAGCCAGGGTTACAATTAAAAAAAACAACACCCCCAGACCGAAGATTTTTAAATCGCTTTTAATGAAACTGATCAGATCATCTGCAATCATGCTGACACCGCCCAAAAACAGATCCGCTTCCTGGCGATATTTATCCATAATGGCGCGGATTGCGGTAATTAAGCGATGCCGGTCTCTTCTCATGGTGTCCCGGTGTTGTTGGAATTGCCGGGATACCTTTTGGTACTCGACCGCTTGGTCGGCGGTCAAAGCCCCTTGGGCGTGTTTTGCCCTGAGATGGTTGCGCCGCGATAGTAAATCCCGGTAGACATGGTCAATGGGCAGGTTGATTTGAAGGGCGGTGGTTTTGAGGTTAGCACTGATAAGGAGGTTTTGGTACAGCGGACTGATCTTAAATTCAACTCTGGCCAGATTTCTGTTTACAGTTTCCGATTCAAGGGTCTGCATGTTACCGGCCAATTGCTTGATTGGAACCGGCGGACTCTCCAGCAGCGGGACATCCAATATGGAGACAACCGACGTTACGCCTTTCAGTTGCTTTAGCTCGTCCCTCAATCGAGCCAGTGTTTTCAAGGTCTTTTCTGAAAACAAATCACCTTTGGGAGTATACGCCAGGAACAAATATTCATTTTGACCGTAACGTGAATTTATCAACCGTGCGTATCGCAGGTCTTCGTCGTTTTCGAGGACCAACGTCTCGGCCGACGCATCGAGTTTGAAATCTTTGGCTTGGTAACCGAGAAATGAGACGACCACCAACAGGCAGAGGATAACCTTTTTGGGATGCTTGAGAACAAACCGGTCAAAAAAACGTATCAGCAAAGCATGCAGTTCTGTCATATGGATTGTTTTGATCCGGAGATAGACGTCGAATTGTTAATCTCGCGGTTTTCCAACTTGATGAGAAGGTCATCAATGGTACCTTTGCGCAGGACCTGATCAAATTGCGACCGGTAGGTTACAATCAGACTGACACCTTCAACCTCAATATCATAAATCTTCCAGCCATCCCCTGCCCGGTAAAATTTGTACAACATGGAAATCTTGGTGTCTTTGGAGATCAGCTCGGTTGGAATGTGGACTTTGTTTCCCACCTGAGCAGGCGATTGGTAGACGACTTTTTCGTCTGAATAATCGTTTATTTTGTCGAGATAGAAGTCCTTTAAAAGCCTGACAAAAAGATCTGTAAATTTTTTTTTCTTCTCCTCAGCGAGACCGGGCCAGTGCTCTTTACCCAAAGTCAATTTGGCCATTAGCGGAAAATCAAATATGGGGGTGACAATTTCGCTGACTTCTTTCTTCTTTGCCTGGGCATCGAGCTTTTTGCTCTGCAATACGGAGATTACCGCATTGATCTTACGTTTTAATAATACTTGAACAGGATTCGGTTCATCTGCCATGGCAGTTGCATTTGAAATAAATATCAACAAAATCAAAACCCTCGGTGTTTTCATTACCTTTCCCCGTCCTCTTGCCGGTTGATGGCTGTAACAGTTCCTGATATACAGTGCTCTGGCTACGTACTCAGGGGGTGGCCGTATTCTCAGAACGTCAAGGGACGCAGACATCAGCGTGATGAGCATACGGCCACCCCCTGAATATGTGCTGCTTTTGGTGCACAAGGACAAATTTAATTATACAAAAAGTATAGTCAATCCATATGAATGGTGTCAATAAATTAAGACCCCGAGTACCTTGTTCAACGGATAATTTTAAAATTTGCGAGCCCCATGATCACCGCTGAAAATCTTACAAAAAGCTTCGGTAGCCACACACTCTTTGATCGGGCCGGCTTTAAGCTCAACCCCCGTGAGAAGTTAGGACTGGTGGGCAGAAACGGTCACGGCAAAACAACGTTGTTTAGAATCATCGCCGGTGAAGAGCAACCTGATTCCGGCACTGTGACGATACCGCGGCATTATCGCATCGGCTACGTCCAACAGAAACTCGATTTTACGCTAAACACCGTGCTGGAAGAAGGAATGACCGGCTTGCTGGAGCATGAAAAGGATCATTACTGGAAGGTGGAAAAGATACTGGCCGGACTAGGCTTTTCCAGCACTGATATGCAGCGCCACCCACTGGATTTTTCGGGAGGATACCAGGTGCGGCTGAATCTGGCGAAAGTGTTGATCAATGAACCGGACCTGCTTTTGCTGGACGAACCGACCAACTATCTGGATATCAACGCTATCCGGTGGATCGAAAGCTACTTGAACGGCTGGCCCCATGAGGTCATGCTGATAACCCACGACAGAAGCTTCATGGATGCGGTCGCGACTCACATCATCGGAATCCATCGCAAAAAACTGCGCAAAATCAGGGGCAATACTGAAAAATACTACTCCCAGATGGCCCGGGATGAAGAAATATATGAAAAAACACGTATCAAGGATGAGCGCCGCCGCAGGGAAATCGATCAATTCATCCGCCGCTTCAGGGCCAAGGCCAGACTGGCCAATCTGGTGCAATCACGCATCAAGCTGTTGACCAAAATGACGCGGAACGAAAAGCTCGAGAAAATCAAATCCCTTGATTTTTCATTTCGCAGCCTGCCTTTTTCCGGCAAATATCTTGTGAGCAGCCGCGATATTTCATTCGGTTATGATGGGTGTCATCCCGTTATCAAGGATTTCGACCTGACCGTCAGTTGGGGAGACCGCATTGGCGTCATCGGAAAAAACGGCCAGGGCAAAACGACCCTTTTGAAACTGCTGGCAGGAGTGCTGCAACCGCAACACGGCCGAATCAGATATAATCCGAATGTGACCATGGGTTTCTATGAACAAACCAATATTAAAAGCCTCTCCGATGAGAGAACCGTCGAACAGGAGATTTTGTATTCAAACCCCTCTATGGACAAACAGGCGGCCCGCGATATCTGTGGGGCCATGATGTTCAGTGGCGACGATGCCTTAAAAAAAATCAGCGTTTTATCCGGCGGTGAAAAGAGCCGGGTGATGCTCGGCAAGATCCTTGCCACCCCGGTCAATCTGCTGTTGTTGGATGAACCCACAAACCATCTGGACATGGAATCCTGCGACGCACTGCTTGCGGCTCTCGACTGTTTCACTGGCACCGTCATCGTGGTCACCCACAATGAAATGTTTCTGCATGCTCTGGCGAATCGTCTGGTGGTCTTTCAAAACCAACGCATTGCCGTCTATGAAGGCAGCTATCAGCATTTTCTTGACAAAGGGGGTTGGGATGAAGCGCCGGTTGGGGTTGATTCCTCAGAAAAAGAAAGGCCTCCAGGTCCCGGCAAATTGAATAAAAAGGAAATCAGGCGGCGGCGTTCGGAAATCATAACGGAAAAAAATAAAGTACTGAAGCCCCTGAAACAGAAAATGGCCGGGATCGAAGGAGAAATCGACCGGTGGGATCAAGCATTATCCAAACTCAACCAGGAAATGCAAACAGCCACCGAGACCCGGGAAAGCCGGAAGATTGCCGAAATTTCACAAGCGATTCACCACGGCCACACCTCCATTGACCGCCTTTTCGAAAAACTCGAATCCGTCACGCGTGCTTATGATGAAAAAAAAGCGCTGTTCGAAAAAACGCTCAGACAATTGAATGCAGACCGCAAAGATTAAAACAAAAAAAACCTTGACAAGTAAGCTCAAAAAAAGTATCAAACACATAGTTTAACTAAATAGTTAGTTAAACTATAAATTTATACATTTCGGGGAAAAATGGAATATTACGCCATAAAAAAAAATGAAACCACCCGCCGGATCAAAGATGCGGCCATCAAGATATTTGCCGAAGCCGGCTTTGCCGGTGCCCGGGTGGACGAGATCGCCAAGCGTGCCGGGGTAAACAAGGCCATGATTTATTATCACATCGGTGGCAAACAAGTATTGTATGGGGAAGTGCTGCACGATGTTTTCAGGGATATGGCGCAACGGATGACCCGCAACATCCAGCAATCACAAACGGCGGAAGGTAAATTGAAAAGGTACATTCATAATATGGCCGCAGCGATGGACCGCCATCCTTATCTGCCGGCCATAATGCAACGGGAAATTGCATCCGGCGGAAAGCATTTGCCCGAACTGGTTATCCAAGATGTCAATGATATTGTCCGCATACTGGCGGCAATACTCGAGGAAGGTGCGCAACAGGGAATTTTCATCGATACCATCCCCATTATCATCCACCTGATGATGGTGGGCGCTTTTGGTTTTTACAAAGCCGGCTGGCCGATCAGAAGCCGTTTAACAGACATTCCGGATGATCTCAAAAAACTTGAAAGTCAAGTTTCCGGTAAAATTGCGAGCGAGATCGAAAAACTGATCCTGAAAGCGGTCGAAAAATAATAGTAAGTGACCATTTCCGAGCCAAGGGGGCGGTGATTGTGCATCTTGACGTGAAAAAAATACCCCGACCTCTGAACTATATCCCTAAAAAGCAGCGCACGATGGCTGTGAGAGTTCGCTGACATCGGGCAACGGGCTGGAGGACATTTATGGCAAATATCAGAAACCAAATCGAGAAATGGTTCGAAAGCTTTGCGCGGATTGTTTACCGCCATCGCATCAAAACAACCGTGATAACCCTGGCTGCCGTTGCGGTCATGGTATCTCAAATCCCCAAAATCACTCTGGACACCTCGACCGAGGGTTTCCTGCATGCGGAGGATCCGGCCCTGCTGGCCTACAATGATTTCCGGGATCAGTTCGGCCGTGACGAGGTCATCATCATTGCCCTGAATCCGCCCCAGGTTTTTGACCGCACATTTCTCGAAAAGCTCAAGGCTTTCCATGAAGAACTGGCCGAGAAGGTGCCCCATGTGGACGACATAACCAGTTTGATAAACGCCCGCAACACCCGGGGGAAGGCAGACGAGCTGATTGTAGAAGACCTGCTGGAAAAGTGGCCTGAAAGCCGGACGGAAATGGCGGCACTTAAACAACGGGTCATGACCAACCCAATATACCAAAACCTGCTGATATCCGAAGATGGAAGTTTTACCACCATCGTCATCAAAACGCACAGCCATTCATCCACAGGGCAGGATACGGACATCCTCGAGGGGTTCGCCGACGAAGACAATCGATCATCAGAGGCCGATATGCGTAACGCCGGGAAAAACAGGTATTTGACTGATGCGGAAAACAGCGCCGTGGTGAAAGCCGTGCGTCAAATAATCGCGGGATACCGGGCCTCCGATTTTCCCGTCTACATCGCCGGCTCACCGGTGGTTACCCACTTCCTCAAACGGGCCATGATGAATGATATTCGCAAATTCATGATGCTGGCCATCATCACGGCCGCGGTGATTCTCTTTATCATGTTTCGCAGAATCAGCGGGGTGATTCTTCCTCTGGTGGTCGTCATTCTTTCGCTCCTGTGTACGATCGGTGTTATGGCCGTCCTGGGCGTGGCCATCAAAGTTCCCACCCAGATTCTGCCGTCATTTCTATTGGCCGTGGGTGTGGGCACATCGGTGCACATACTGGCTGTATTCTTTCACCGGTTCCAGCACAGCGCCGATAAAGAAGATGCCATTATTCATGCCCTGGGACATTCCGGTCTGGCTGTCGTGATGACCAATGTCACCACGGCCACCGGTCTTTTTTCCTTTGCCACGGCGGATGTTGCACCGGTTGCCGACATCGGAATTTATGCGGCCGTCGGTGTATTGCTGGCTTTTGTATTCACGATTGTTTTATTACCGGCGCTGCTGGCATTGATCCCCCTGTCCACCCGTAAAAGAAATCCCGGCAAATTTAAAATGATGTTAATGGATCGTTTTCTCAGCGCTGTCGGTAATTTTGCCACCCGGCATTCAAAAGTCATCCTCGTCTGCAGTGCGATCGTCATGGCGCTGTCAATGACGGCGATCTCCAAAATCCGATTTTCTCACCACGTTCTCGGCTGGTTTCCAAAAACCAACAGCATCCGGATGGCCACAGAAAAAATAGATGCTGAACTGCGAGGTTCATTGAGCCTCGAGGCCATCATTGATACCCATGAGGAAAACGGACTGCATGAGCCTCAAATTCTCAACAGGCTCGATGCCGCTGCTGTTCACGTGGAATCCCTCTCCCAAAAAGACCTGTACGTCGGCAAAGCCTGGTCGCTGACGGCGATTCTCAAAGAGATCCATCAGGCCCTCAACGAGAATCGTTCAGGTTACTATGCGATTCCTCAGGACCGCGAATTGGTGGCCCAGGAATTTCTGCTTTTTGAAAACTCCGGCTCGGATGATCTTGAAGATGTTGTTGACAGTCAGTTTTCCAAGGCCCGCTTGAGCATCAAAGTCCCTTTTAAAGATGCGGTAAAGGCGAAATTACTGCTGGAAGCGATTCGTGGCTATTTGGCGCAAAAATTTCCGCAGGCAAAAATCACCATCACCGGTATGATGGCGCTGCTGGCCAAAACGGTGTACAACGCCATACAAAGCATGGCGAAAAGTTATGCCATTGCCCTGGTGGTCATCACTGTTTTGATGATACTGCTCATCGGGCGGATTCGCATCGGCTTGTTAAGCATGGTACCCAACCTGGCTCCGATTTTACTCATGCTGGGCGTTATTGGAGCCTTCTCACTGCCCATGGATCTGTTTACCATGATGGTGGCCAGCGTGGCCATCGGACTGGCGGTTGACGACACCATTCATTTTATGCACAACTTTCGCCGCTACTACGAGCAGAGCGGGGACCCCCGGGCCGCCGTCCATGAAACCCTGCAAACTGCGGGACGCGCCATGCTGGTTACAACTGTTGTTCTTTCCATCGGATTTTTTATTTTTGCCTTTGCCACCATGAATAATGTAATCAATTTTGGATTGCTGACCGGATTCACCATAATCATGGCATTGGTTGCGGACTATTTAATCGCACCGGCACTGATGATTGCCGTTAACAGACCCAAATCGACCGGGACGCTTCCCCGTCAAGTCCCGCCTTTTCAAGCGAAGCGCTTCAATTGCGCCTTAAACTCAGAAATGGGAGAATCATCATGAAAACAAAAAGGATTGCAGGCTCGCTATTTATTCTCTTTGCAGGGGTGACTATGCTCAGCCCGCGGTTGGCAGTCGCCGACGATCCCGAAGCCCGGGCAATTATGGAAAAGGTGGAGGCTCGCGATGACGGCGACAATCAGGTATCGGACATGGAGATGGTGCTGATCGATAAAAACGGCAAACAGAGAATTCGCAAGATCCGGACATTCAGCAAGGACAAAAATCAAGATACGCTCCGGCTGATGTTTTTTGAATATCCGGCCGATGTCAAGGATACCGCTTTTTTAACCTATGATTACGATGATGCCGACAAAGACGACGACCAATGGCTCTATCTGCCGGCCCTTCGAAAGACCAAACGTATCGCAACATCGGACAAAAGCGGCAGTTTCATGGGATCGGATTTAAACTATTCGGATATGACTTCCCCTGAATTGGAGGACTACGATTTTCGCTTCTACGAAAAAGGCAAAGAAATGCAAGTCAGAGGCAACAAAGTATGGGTCCTCTGGTCGGTGCCACGCACTGCTGAAATTATCAAGGAAACCGGTTACAAGAAGTCGCTGCTTTTCGTTCGCCCGGACATCGATATGGTGGTCCGCGCCATCCGATGGGTCGATGAAGGCGGGTATCTGAAATATGTTGATGTAAAAGCCCTTGAACCCATCGACGGCATCTGGGTTGCCACCGAAACCCAAATCAACAAAAAAAGGGGCAAAGAAACCGTACATAAAACCATTATGAGGCTGGATAATGTGAGATTCAACCAGGAGTTGGGCTACGAGCAGTTTACCATTCGCAGGATGGAAAAGGGACTCTAAGCGTTCCGAGTTCCGTGTTCAATGGTATACGTTCGAAGTTATGCTTTGATGCTTGGCGGTCAGCCTCTTAGACCGAATAAATCGGAAATCCGAAGCACGAAATCCGAAATTCGAAACAATATCAAAATTCAAATGTTCTAATGCCCTAAACCTCTAAAAAGGTCACTTGGTAAAAAGAGAAGGATTTCACTTTTTTTGAATTTTTGTCATTTAGTATTCGAATTTGTTTCGAATTTCGAATTTTTTGACACCAAAAGTAGGCAAACATCTATAAAAGGGCTATTCGAATGTTAAACACATAAATGTGAACAGAAAGCTTGATTAATGCTTTTTATCTTCCAGTCAATCACCCTGCCGCTTCTAATTGTATTTTTTATAACGGGGCCAACGCCTATCTTTGCCCGGGAAAATTGGACGTTAAGTCCACCGGCGTCACACCGTAAGACGCAATTCAAAACTGCCGGCCTAGAACCCACAACTGGTAACCCGCAACCCGCAACCCGTAACCCGCAACCCGCAACCCGCAACCTGCAACTCGCAACTCGAAACCCAAAGCCCCCAGCCCCCAAAAAACAGACCCCTGAAAATTTCGAAGAATCGGAAAACCTTGATGAAATAATCAACGGTTTTCAAGAAGATCAAAAATCCGGTGAAAATTTGCCGGATATCCTGAAAGGCTTCGATGAGGAGGGTCCGGGCGAATCCGAAGATGAAATATTAAACGGTTTTGACAAAGAAGATCAAATTTCAGAAGCTGTAACAACCGATGAAGAAAGAAGCTTTGGCGGGATAAGCTTGGATGGTCATCTCAAGCTTGGGGCCTCTTGCAATATTGCTCATCAAAAACCGCAGGACGGTGAAACCGACTGGCGCGGCCTGTCCCGTTTGCGACCCGAACTGCAGCTGGAGCTGGGCGCCAAATTTAGCCGATCCTGGCAAGCGCTGGCAACCGCCAAGGGCTATTATGATTTGGCTTACACCATTCAGGGCCGGGATGAGTTCAGCGATGACGTGCTGGATGCATACGAAAAGGACATCGAACTGGCGGACACCTATATTCAGGGTCGTGTCACCAACAGCCTGGATGCAAAAATCGGTCGCCAAATCGTTGTGTGGGGCAAATCAGACAATCTGAGGGTGGTGGATGTCCTCAATCCCCTGGATCTGCGAGAGCCCGGCATCACCGACATTGAAGATTTGCGCTTGCCGGTGACCATGGCCCGCTTGGATTATTATATCAAAACCTGGCGACTGACCGCGATCGCCATCCCTGAAATTCGGTTTAATAAAAATCCGCCCTTGGGTCATGATTTTTTTCCCGGCAACCAGGCCTTGCCGCCGGAAGGTATTCCCCAGGACGGTTTTGAAAATGCCGAGTACGCTGCGGCCGCCGGGGGTGTGTTCAGGGGATGGGATATCGCGTTTTACTGGGCGGATATTTACGATGACCGGGCTCATGCAGCCCTCGTCCCGGGGGGGCCGCCACCTCAATTCGAACTGGCGCACGCTCGCATCAACATGTTGGGCAGCGCCTTTAACATCGCCCTGGGCAATTGGTTATTAAAAGCCGAATGGGCCTGGTTCGACGGTCTGGAGTTTACCAACACGGCCGGCCAGGAGTTTTCGCGGGTGGATGTCATGACCGGTGTCGAATATTCGGGTTTTCAAGAGGCCACCGTCAGTATTGAAACCGTATGGCGGCATCTCAACAGTTTTGAAGACATATTAAAACAACCGCCGGACGAAGTGCGGCAAAATGAATTTCAGTGGGCTGCCCGCTTTACCAAAGATTTTATGAATCAAACCCTTAACTTGACCTTGCTGGCATCGACTTTCGGCACCAAGATGCAGGATGGCTTTTTTGAGAGGATAGCCGCTGCATATGACCTGACGGATGCGGTTGAAATCAGCGGGGGTGTCGTTTTTTATCAATCCGGTGATACGGAAAAATTCAGCCGAATCGGCGACAATGACCGAGTGTATTTTGAAATGAAATACAGTTTCTAAAAACTGGTTTTGAGCCAAATAGATATATGTGAAGCCGGCCATTAAGACTTCAACGACGGTGGTGCACACCGTTTGGATGGGCGGGGGTTGCAGGGGGGCGTATCGGTTAGACAACGCCCTGGGTTTGTTCCTTTCTGTGATCCTCCCGGCTTTTCGCTTCGGGATAGTGATACCAGTTTTCATGCGGCGAATACTGCCGGCATGACAGGCACTGGGTAACCTTCCACAGTTTACCGCATCTGAGACAAACGCCCCGGGTAGAAAAGGTATTCCATTGATTTCCGCACTCGGGCACACACGCCCACCGATCCTCCGCTGACGGGCGCCAGCCGCACTTTGGACAAAAAATCTCAACTTTTCCCATAGTTGGCAACACCTCCTGCACACCATGAATTTTGGAAACAGGAATTTGCAGCCTGTCTTGCGCCAAGTACGGATTATGCATCCTCTCGGCTTGCCATGTCAGAGGTATTTCGAACACCAATGAATTTTCTTATTTATTAGATCAGGGGTCGGGGTGTTTTTTTCACGGCAAGATGCCGGGTTGTTGCCTGCCAGGCCTGACAGCGACAACTTCCCTGCATTTTACTGCCGGCTATTTAAAACGGTCACGCCAACAAGAACCGGCACCGTGTTTTGCCTTTCCCGGCGGCAATCGCCCTCTGCCCCTTAGAGGCAGCGGGGCAATCATCTTGTCGTGAAAAAAATGCCCCGACCCCTTGTATATTAGATATCAAAGGTAATCATGATTGACAATCTTAGATTATAGTGTTAGCAATTTATATTATATCACTGGGGGAGCCGTATCGGATCGGCTGAGAGGAGGCTTGCTGTCTCGACCCCTGGAACCTGATCCGGGTCATGCCGGCGTAGGGAAGTTGATTTTATCTCAGTTACACTCCTCCCCTTCCTCCGGCAAAACTTCATTTCGAAGGAATATCTTTTCATGCTTAAAGTTTCTGGCGTCAGTAAACGCTTCGGTGGTCTCTCTGTTTTGGAAAATTTCAACCTCAGCGTGCCCCGTAAAGGCTTCACTATTTTAGTCGGTCCGTCGGGTTGCGGCAAAAGCACACTGTTTAATGTTCTCACCGGCGTTGTGTCCAAAGAAAGCGGAAGTATCCATTGGCTTGGAGAAAGACTGCCGGACTTGGGCAAAAAATGTGCATACATGCAGCAAAATGACCTCTTGTTGCCATGGTCTTCGATGCTTGACAATGCCCTGCTGCCCGCAAAGATTGCCGGAGAAGATATGACCGAGTCCAAAACCAAAGCCTTGGGTTTGTTCAAACGGCTCGGGTTGGATGGTTTTGAAAATTATCTGCCGGGAGAGATCTCCGGGGGGATGCGTCAGCGCTGTGCGTTGGTTCGCACGTTGATGTTTGAACACGAATTGACCTTGCTCGACGAACCGCTTTCTGCCCTGGATGCGATTACGAGAATTAGTCTGCAGTCATTGCTTCTTTTGCTTCAAAGTGAATTCAACAAGAGCATTTTGATGATTACCCATGACATCGAAGAGGCCCTTCTATTGGCAGACGAGGTCCTGGTGCTGAGCCGCTTGCCCATGCGCATCATAGAGCGATTTGATCTGAGTGGTTCAAAACCCCGCCAGCTCAGTGACCATCACTTAATCGAGATCAAAGAATATGTTTTAAACCGCTTGCAGCAGGAGCTGAGTAGATGAGGGGGCCTCGGTTAATAACGCTTGGTGGTGTTTTGCTTATCCTTTCCTCCTGGGAGTTGGCCTGCAGGACCCTGGAAATCCCGGATTTCATTCTGCCGGCACCCTCGCGTATCCTAACGGTTGCGGTTTCACAGGCAAGCCTCCTGCTACCCCACGCCGGGATAACGGCACTGGAAGTGCTGATCGGAATATTGCTTTCACTCCTGGTGGCCGTGCCGCTTTCGATCGCCATGTTTGCCCATCCTTCCGTGGAGAATGCGATTGCACCGTTTCTGGTCGCCTCCCAAGCGGTTCCGGTTTTTGCCATCGCACCGCTGTTGGTGGTGTGGCTGGGATACGGCATTGCCAGCAAGGTTTTAATGGCAGCCGTTATTATTTTTTTTCCTATTACGGTGAACCTGCTGGAAGGATTTAAAAGCTGTGATCACGAATATCGAATTCTTTTTCAGCTCATGGGAGCGGGGTTTTGGAAAACCATGCGCCTTTTGTATTGGTTGTGGGCACTTCCGCATTTTTTTGCCGGGCTTAAGATCGGCGTCACCGTTGCGACGATCGGTGCGGTGATCGGGGAGTGGGTGGGGGCGCAACAGGGACTCGGTTACCTGATGATCCAGGCCAATGCCAGACTCAGAGTGGACCTGGTCTTTGCTGCTATTCTTTGGCTGTCTGCAATGGGTCTGACAATGTGGGTAATCGTCGGTTTTTTAGAAAAAAAGGTGATTACATGGAAACAAATGTGAGACCATAATGATTTGAAAGGAGAAAAAATGGCGAAAAAATATTTACCTCTTTTTTTGTCTGTTTTTCTGGTGGTTGTAGGTGCTTCTGCCAGTTATGCCGCCCAAAGGTTTACCCTGATGCTCGATTGGTTTCCGAATGTTGACCATTTGCCTATTTATGTCGCCCATCAGCAGGGGTTCTTTTTGGAAGAAGGGATGGAAATCAAAATACTCAGTCCCTCCGAGACTTCGGACGCCCTCAAACTGGCTGCCTCCGGCCAGGTGGATTTTGCCATATCCTATCAACCCCAAACCATTATCGCTGCAGCCAGAGGACTCGATATCGTTGCTTTCGGGCGTTTGATAGAGCATCCCCTGACAACTCTACTGTTTCTGAAGGACAAAGGAATTAAGACACCCAAGGACTTGGAAGGCAAAAAGATTGGCTACACCGTGCCCGGCCTTATGGATGTTCTTCTGGAAGCCTTTGCCAAACTCAACCATATTGAGCAATACGCTGCAGTAAATGTCGGGTTTTCCATTGTTCAATCTCTGACCGCCGGCAAGGTCGATGCCGTTATGGGGCCGTTTAAAACCTATGAAACCGTAATAATGGCTCAAAAAGGCTATGCGGTCGGATACTTCGAGTTGGAAAAATGGGGCATCCCCGATTACGATGAATTGATCTTCGTAACAAATGCGAAGGCCATGAAAAAAAATCAAGCGGCCATAATGACATTCCGTCGGATCATGAACCGCGCTATCGTTTATCTCCGCTCAAATCCGACACAAGCATTGGAAAGTTATTTTAAAGCGGTTCCGGAAGCAGAACGCAAAACCGAATACGATGCTTTCGAGCTGACGTTGCCCTATTATGCCCACCACCAAAATTTTGAAATAAAGCGCTGGCAGACGTTCGCCGATTTTGCCTTAGAGTACGGGCTGATTGAAAAGCCGGTGAACGTAAAATCCGTGCTATGGTTAGAGTAATTCTCAAAAATATGTTCCGATTACTCTCCCCCGGGCGATCTTATGCTGTTACTTTTAAGAGTGCTTTTTCGAGAACCACAAGAGGTGGGTCTTGGAACTGAAGACACACTTCACTTCTTTTGTATTCATCCAGGCGTTATAGTAGATGTCAAAATAATGTTCCAAAATAACGCAAAATGAATAGGTGCA
>JASFTQ010000015.1:0-29790 GCA_050053515.1 Desulfobacterales bacterium
GCAAAACACGGTGTCGGTTTTTGTTGGCCTGAAAGTTTTAAATAACCGGCAGTAAAATGCAGGGTAGTTGCCGCTGTCAGGCTTGGCAGGCAACAACCCGGCATCTTGCCGTAAAAAAACACCCCGACCCCTCAAATAATTATGTGGAGGTATAAAAATGGCGAAAGCTGACAGGAAAGAAAGAAGGGCAAAGGTCATTGAGGTCTTGAACAAGGCGCGTGCCATGGAGTTGCACGCCATAAGCCAGTATATGAATCAACACTACAATTTGGACGACATGGATTATGGAGAATTGGCCGGCCAAATGAAGCTCGTCGCCATCGATGAGATGCGCCATGCCGAGGCGTTTGCGGAGCGTGTCAAGGAGCTCGGCGGCGAGCCTACGACGGCGCCGGACGGAAAAGCTCAAAAAGGGCAGAAAGTCGAATCCATATTTTCCCATGATTCGGCCCTGGAAGACAATACGATCGACGTTTACAACCAATTTCTTTTGGTGTGCCGGGATAACGGCGACAGCGTTAGCATGAAGCTTTTTGAATCCATTATCGATGAAGAACAGATCCATTATAACTATTTTGACAACGTCAACGGACACATCGAAGAGCTTGGGTCGGCCTATCTGGCCAAAATTGCCGGGACCTCTTCAGCCACCGGTTTGCAAAAGCAAGGCTTTGCCGTGGCTGAGGGCGGTGAATAGCGTCCCCATTATCCCTCCGCCTTTTGCGGCGGAGGGGCTCATTGAAGTTAACGGTATATACCCGGATCAATCGGAAAGGTGTATACATCCGATTGCTTGAGCCGCACGCCAGCGAACTCCGCAACGGTCGGCTGATAAGGGCGTCTTATCAGATGCATTCCCGCTTCACCGGGGGTTCTTGCTCCTTTTTTATGATTGCAACCCCTGCAGCATGCCAGGCAGTTTTGCCAACCGGTTAAAATTAAAACCAACGGCTGGAAATGGAACCCTACAGACTGCAAAATTTCAGCATCACGGTCGATAAGTTAGGGGCCGAGCAGTATACAAAGGTGACCTATCCGGCCCGCTATGGCCGGTTTTGCGAGATAAAAACCCAGGATTACCTTTTTCAGTTCAATTTAAACGGTGACATCAAATTCATTCGCGGCGTCACCCGGAATTGGCCGCATCCTGCCGAGTGGTTGAAGCGCACCGATGCCGATGATTGGGTATTTTATAGCGTCGGGGCATACACCGGAATTTTTTCGTATTTGGGCGAGTACTATCTGCCGTGTCTTTCCTACTCCAGCAACTCGGTTTGGAATTACAATCCTTTCAGCGATTCCAATATCCAGAAAGCACTGAAAGCGTGGTCTCGATTACGGGCAAATCTTGGCGGGATACCCGTCGCCGGTATTCCTTCGAGGATAAAGGATTTTCTGACTCTCGTTATTCAAAACGATAAAAACAGCTTGCGCTTGAAATCCAAAAAACTGCATCGGATTATTGGCGGCAGGGTGTCAGTTCTGCCGCCGGATAGCCGCCATGTTGATTACGAGGTGATCCCCTTAATGATTGCCGATGGATGCTTATATCATTGCGGCTTTTGCCGCATAAAATCTCAACACCGTTTTCGCACCCGGTCCCGGGAAAATATTCTAGAACAGATTCGGCAATTGCAGACATTTTACGGAGACAATCTGGGCAATTACAACGCCCTTTTTTTAGGAAATCACGATGCCCTTGCAGCAGAATCCGACCATATCTGCATGGCTGCCACCCGCGCCTATGAAGCCTTTGGTTTTGGCAAGTCGCACGTCAAACATCCTACCCTCTTTGTGTTCGGCAGCGTGGATTCCCTGCTGAATACCGGCAAAGGCCTGTTCGACGAACTCAACCGAGTTCCAATGTATACCTATATTAATATCGGGTTCGAATCCGTGGACGCAGCCACCTTGTTGCGCATTAACAAACCGCTGGAGGTTTCCAAGATCAAAGACGCCTTCCAGATGATGCTCGAGGTCAATCGAAATTTTCCCAACATCGAGATCACTGCCAATTTTCTCCTTGACGACGCGTTTCCGCCGGAACATTATCGGTCCCTGCTGGGATTGATTCGCAACCGGCTGGATCGATTTTACAGCAAAGGCGCCGTTTACTTATCCCCCCTGGATACGAGTCGAGACAAACGCGCGTTACTGCGCAGGTTTGTTGAGGTTAAAAAAATGAGTCGGTTGCCGACTTTCATTTATTTGATCCAGCGGTTATAGGCAGGCTTTGATGAAATTATTAGTATTTAGCGACATCCACTCCGACACGGGTGCAGCATCGAATCTCGTCCAGCGATCCGCTGATGTTGACGTGGTTGTGGGTGCCGGTGATTTCTGTACTGCCCGCAGGGGATTGGATGAAATCATAAAGGCCCTCATCGAGATTCGGAAGCCGGCCGTGCTGGTCCCCGGGAACAGCGAATCTTACGAAGAACTCAGGGTTGCCTGTCAATACTGGGCCAGTGCAAATGTGCTCCACGGCACACAAACGGTTATCGATGGTACTTCCTTTTACGGCATCGGCGGTGGAATTCCCGTTACACCCTTTGGATCCTGGAGCTTTGATTTCAGCGAAGATGAGGCTATCGAATTGCTGCGGGATTGTCCATTGCCTTTACCCGAATAAGCACGTCGCTGCAGACATGAACTCGTCAAAATATACCGGCCGCAATTGTTATTTCCGGGATTGACACAGAAAGCGGCAGCCGCTTATTATGCCTCAAAAAATTACGGAAGGATTAAACGAACATGTCTCAGGAATCAGGTCCCCACCATCTGGAAGTTTTCATGGCGCCCCACTCCGTGGCGGTTATCGGAGCCAGTCGTAAAACCGGTCCCGGGAGCTTTAATGTCATCGAAAACATGCTCACCTTCGGTTTTAAAGGAAAGATTTATCCGGTGAACCCGCTGGCAACGGAAATTTCAGGGATCCCGTGCTATAAGGATGTCAGAGAAATCGCAGAGCCGCCAGAGTTGGCCGTCATTTCCACTCCCAGAGAGCTTGTTCCCGCCATCGCTGCCGATTGCGCCGCCATGGGGATAAAAGGAGCGATTGTTGTGCCCCAGGGGTTTGCCGATGCGGATGATGACGGCAAAAGGCTGCAGGCTGAACTCGGCCGGATCAGCATAGACAAAGGGATCAGGATCATGGGTCCCAATACGCTGGGCGTTGTTAATTCTTTTTCAGGTTTCAGCTCCTCGTTCATGCCGTTGAAAAGGGAGAAAGTACCGGTGGGCGTTATCTGCCAGTCGGGGATCTTCTTTGTCGGGGCTTCGCTTTTTACCGGTATGATGGGAAAAGGGATCGATGTGGGAAACGGTTGCGATATCGACTTTGCCGATGCGCTGGAATACTTCGCGCAAGATGATGACATAAAAGTGATTTTCATTCATATCGAGGGCCTGGCGCAGGGTAGGCGGTTTTTTCAGGTCGCCCGGCAGGTCACCAGAAAAAAGCCGATTGTCGCCCTTAAAACCGCCAGGAGTCTTCGGGCTGCTGAAGCTGCTGCATCACACAGCGGATCGTTTGTCGGCCAGTATGAAATCTTTGAAGCGGCATTCCGGCAGGCCGGAATTCTATCGGCCTCCGATCCTCAAGAAGTTCTTGACTACACCCGGGCCCTGCTGCATCTTCCCGTCATGAAGGGAAACCGGGTTGGGCTGGTGACTTTTACCGGGGCCGGCGGCATTATCCTCATTGATACTTTTCAGGAAGTACAACTGAAAGTCAGCGAGCTTTCCGGTAGGGCGGTCCAAAAGATCAAGGAGCTTTCCCCCACCTGGATGCCGATCCAGAACCCCCTGGATATCTGGCCTGCCCTGATGAAGCATGGATTGGACTACGTCTACGGTCTCGCACTCGATGAGGTTCTGCGGGATAACCAGGTGGATGGCGTCATTTGTATCGCCATCTGCCCCAATTTACCGGCGGATTCCTACCTTGATGCCACCGGCGTTATCAGGGAAAAAACCGCGTCCTTCGGGGAGAAACCGGTTGTTGCCTGGCTTTATGGACCCAACCAAAAAGCCGTTTCGAAAAAACTTGAATCGGGCGGGCATGTACTCTCTTTGCCGACCCTGCCCAGGGCGGCCCGGACCCTGGCAGCTCTCTGCAAACGAGGCCAATTTATCATGCAACCGGCCGCTTCACCGCCGAAGTTTGAGTTCAACCGGCGGGCTAAGGATATACTGCAGTCCGAGCGTCATGAAGGCATGATAAAGATAGACGGTCAGACTGCCAAGGATCTTCTCCAATGCTGCGGCATTCCTTCAACAGAATCACGCTTCTGCAGGGATCTCAAAGATGTCTTGCGGGCAGCGGCTGATATCGGTTACCCCGTTGCGCTTAAAATTTCAGCGCCGGATATCACCCATAAAACAGATGTCGGTGGTGTTGCGCTTCGTCTTGGGGGACCTGACGATCTTGAGGCTGGATATCGCAGAATGGAGGTTGCGTTAAAGAAGAAGTTTCCCCATTTTCATTTGGAGGGGTTTGTGGTCGAGCAAATGGCTGCCGATGGATTTGACGCATTTCTGGGGGCCAAACGCGATCCCCAATTCGGTCCGGTGATCCTGTTCGGCACCGGCGGGATTTATACGGAAATATGGAAAGATATTTCCTACCGTCTAGTGCCATTCGGAGCGGAGAACGCGCGCAGGATGCTTGAGGAGACCCGCTGCCATGAGATTTTAAAAGGTGCCAGAGGTCAGGAGCCATTTGATGCAGAGATTCTGATAGAGTCTCTCTTGCGGCTATCTCAGGTTATGCAACAGATGGAAGAAATCAAAGAGATAGATATCAATCCTTTTCGGGTTTTCGTGAAAGGAGGGTTGGCTTTGGATGCCCGATTCATCTTAGCCTAACTATTGTCGGTTCTGCTTGAGAATCTATAATCGCACGAATTCAAAACCGCTTTATTACGTTGTTTGACCATCCCATTCGGTTGTTCTCTCAATAATAAAACCCTCCCCGTGGTGCCCAACAGACTGCAAGATATTGATATTGCGATGTGTATCATGATAAAATGCACAGATTATATTGAGGCGCTAACCCTGTTGACCGTCTTTAACCGAAACGAATACTGCCCCATCAGGCCAAACAACAAATGGCAAGTCTGTTAAACGGAGATAATCGGTGTCACATTAAAACTGTCATTATCCTAATTTAATTTCCTCAAAGGTTGGGGGAAGAACTCTCCGACGCTTCAATTAATCAGAGCAAGTTCTTATCATCGGGAGGGGATCATGAATGAGATTGTCAAAGCAGCAAAAACGAGTGCCCTGGCAGTTTGGAGTATGATCTTGGGAATCATGAGCTTTTTATGCTTTGGGTTTTTGGCCGGGATTCCCGCCGTCATTTGCGGTCACATGGCGCGATCAAAAATCAGACAATCGGAAGGAACCTTGACCGGTGGCGGCATGGCCCTCGCCGGTCTCATTCTGGGGTATATCGGCATTGTAATTACGACATTGGGAATACTGGCAGCCATCGCGATTCCCAACTTTATTGCTTTT
The DNA here is from genome assembly GCA_050053515.1 of Desulfobacterales bacterium. Taxonomy (GTDB): domain Bacteria; phylum Desulfobacterota; class Desulfobacteria; order Desulfobacterales. The sequence goes on from JASFTQ010000015.1 coordinate 5,521, forward strand.
CGAAACAAAGCGTTTTGCAGTATGGTCGAAGCTGAAGCGTATAATGCTGCTGCGGCCATAACCTGTTATTTTTCAGATCCATCCCACAATATGGTGCCAACCTTGGCCGAACTGGCGTCTGACTCGGAGTGTGCCTATGATCCACGGGAAAATATTCCCCTCATGATCAGCGGCACGCAGGAGCACGTAACGATAACTGCAACGGACAGCAGCGGCAGATGCCAAAGGGGAAGCCAATATGTCCTTTCGATCCCCGGGATGAATAGTGATGGTTGGCGCTAGTACAAAAACATGTTAATGACCAAGATGCGGCCCACCGTTTCAGTAAATGTAAGACTTTTTGCCGGTATTGACAAAGATGCGAATGTTGCCGGTTATGATCACAACGCAGGTCTTGTGCTGACAGTTCCCGAAGGGGCGCGGCTCAAAAAGGTTGTGAAAATGATCGGATTGCCCAAACGATACACGCTTGTATTTTTCATCAATGGCCAGAGGGCCGGCCTGCGGCATAAACTGGAAGACGGCGATGAAATTGCCTGCCTGAGGCCGACTGCGGGCGGGTGATCGTTTGCGGTGCCTGGCACGTTACATCTGCAACATTTTATTTTCATCACTGGCTTGAAGGTGTTGAGAGGTGTCTATGCCCGGAGGATTTATCGGTAAGTATTGTATCGTAGACCTGACAGCGGGGGTATCAGAGGAGTTTGAGCCCGGTGAGGCTTTCTACAAGAAATACCTCTCGGGTTATGGTATGGGCGCTGCGGTGATAACCACCCGTCAAAAACCGGGTGTCGATCCACTTGCGCCGGGCAATACCCTCGGATTCTGTTCCGGGTTGCTTACCGGCACGGGTGCCTATTTTTCCGGACGGTTCATGGTGGTGGGCAAGTCGCCGCTTACGGGGGGATGGGGAGATGCCAACGCGGGGGGGTACTTGTCCCTTGAGATCAAAAAAACAGGCTATGACGCCGTTTTTTTTACCGGTCAAGCTGAAGTGCCGGTTTGGGTTTATGTCACCCCTGAAAAGATAGAGATCAAAGATGCGTCGTCCCTATGGGGAAAGGATGCCGTTGAGACGCAGGAAATTATAAGAAACCAACTTGGCAACAAGCGCATTCAAGTCGCTTGTATCGGAATCAGCGGCGAGAAGCTTTCCCGAATCTCCGGCATCGTAACCGACGGCGGTCGTCTGGCGGCCCGTTCCGGTCTGGGAGCGCTAATGGGGAGCAAGAATTTAAAAGCATTTGCGGTAAACGGTGATCAAAAGATCCCGGTGGTAAGGCCCGAGGTTTTAAAAACCGTAAACAGGGAGTTTCTTAAAGGCTTCAAGCGGTCCAAAACAACCGATAAGCTGATCACACGGTTCAGAAACGTCATCGGGTCTCTGAGCGCCATATCCGGTTTGCCCGTTCCGCCGCTGCCTTCAACCGTAAAGGAAGTCCTGAAAAGATACGGTACCAGCGGATTCACGGCCTATTATTCCTTGGTCGGTGACATGCCCATAAAAAATTGGGGGGGTGTCGCCCGTCGCGATTATCCCCTTGAAAATGTCGTAAAAATTTCCGGCGACAATTTGATCCGTTTAAAAAAGCGGCCCTATGCCTGCCAGGCCTGTCCGCTGGCATGCGGGGCTATTATCGATATCGATGCGGGGCCTTACAAAGGTTTGCAGGGTCATCGACCGGAGTACGAGACCCTGGGGGCCTTTGGCGGCCTTGTCCTTCACGACAACCTTGAAGCCATCATCGAGATCAACGAGATGTGCAACCGGGCCGGTTTGGACACGATTTCGGCAGGCACGTGTGTCGCCTTTGCCATCGAGTGTTATGAAAACGGAATTATCGACGAAAAAACAACCGGTGGATTGAAGTTGGGCTGGGGCAAGAGTGAAGAGATAATAAGGCTCACGCAGATGATTATTCATCGCGAGGGATTCGGTGACATTCTCGCAGACGGCGTCAAGCGGGCTTCGGAAAAGATCGCAAAAGGCTCGGAAAAATTTGCCATGCACGTAGGCGGTCAAGAGATTTCCATGCACGATTCGCGGCTGGATCCGGGATTTGCGATTGCATACCAGTGTGAGCCGACGCCGGCGCGTCACACCACCAGTTGCTATCTTTATGCAAGCCTTTTTGGACTGAAGAAGAAATTTCCTCAAGTCCGCCGCAGGTTGAGACGCATCAAGGACAAGGCGGCCAAAAATCTTAATCTCTTCACGGCGGGTATGTACTATGCCCAATTGCTCAACGGCTGCGGGATGTGTTTGTTTGGCGCGCTGGCAAGCCGCTTGCCCGTTATCGAGTACCTGAATGCAGCCACCGGCTGGGATATGGCGGCTGACGAGTATTTGAAGATCGGCGAAAGAATTCTAAACCTCCGCAAGGCCTTTAACATACGGGAAGGCGTGAGGCATGAAGGTCAGGGGCTCAATCAAAGAGCCGCCGGCGTTCCGCCTCTGTCTCAGGGACCGCTAAAGGGGATCACACTGGATATGGAGGGTTTACAAAAGCAATTTTTTGAGATCGTGGATTGGAGGTATCCCAGCGGCGTGCCAACCCAAAGAAAGATGCGGGAGTTGGGTATTGAATTGCTGTTTGATTTCGATGCGGATGAAGGCTGACAAGCCATAGTGATTGTCGAAATAATATTCCGATTACCCGAGGTGCCGGCAGGGGGGCAAAATTGATAGGAGCTGATCATTTCAAAGCCAAGGGGGCGGTGATTGTGCATCTGGGAGATCAGGGCTGTACCATTGTGGCTCAACGGGCTGTTGCCCAAAGATAATTTCGCTGAGTCTAAAACGCGTGCCTTTGAAGACATGAGAGAGGGAACATTCGGATGCGTGATATCTTAAAACGATTCTTCGGCAAAGGGGACGCTGACGTTTCCCAAAATTCACATCAGAAAACGGCGCACGACGTACGCGTTGCCACCTGCGCTTTATTTCTAGAAATGGCGCACATTGACGAGGCGTTTACCGAGGCGGAGATGAATACGATTCTATCCATTATGAAACAAAAATACGGTTTGGCCCCGGAACATGCCCAAGCCCTGGTTGCAGAGGCCGACAGAGAGCTGGAAGAAAGTGTCGATCTCTGGCAATTTGCCAAAATGATCAATGAAAATTACACCCTAGATGAAAAAATCGATATCATCGAAACCCTGTGGCAGATGGTCTATGTCGACGGAAAAATGGACGCCTATGAGCACTACCTGATGAGCAAGCTGAAGAATTTATTGCGCCTTTCGCATGACCAGCTGATTGCGGCCAAACGCAAAGTTCTCGATTCGCGTCGAAAATGATTGAGGGGTCGTGCAAAAAAGACCCCGACCCCTGAAATAATTGGGGCAAGGCTATGGTTTAAAAACTTTCGTGCCGTCTTTGGTATCCTGGACCACATACCCGCGTGCCTGGATCTCATCGCGCAGCCTGTCGGACGCTTTCCAGTTTTTTTCCTGCCGCGCCTGAGTGCGTGCTGCCACCATCTGTTGGATGTCATCCGGTAATATGTCGGATTTATCCACTTTGTCCAGGTCAAGACTGAGGATCCGGTCAAAGTCGATAATTGTCGATCGCTTATCGGCTTCACGGCATCCGGATTTTAGCATTTCCTGCACCACCGCCATGGCCCGGGGCATATTCAGGTCATCGTTGACGGCTGTCAGAAATTTTTCTTTATATTCGACACAGATTGAACCGGCTGAACCGTTCTGCAATTCAGCGATCTCACGAACCTGGTTTTGCAGATGATAAAAACCGTTTTGCGCGGCCTGAACCGCTTCCACGCTGTATTCCATGGGTTTGCGATAATGGCTTTGGAATGTCGCAAAACGATAAACCAGTGGATGAATGTTTCTTTTTACAAACGAGTTCTCCAGGGTTAGGAAATTTTCCTCGCTTTTGGCCATTTTGGGGCCTTCCTGAAGGTTTAAAAAGGCGCCATGCATCCAGAAATTGAAAAATTTTTTCCCGGTCGCGGCCTCTGATTGCGCAATCTCGTTGGTATGGTGGACGTCGACATGATCGATCCCGCCGCAATGAATATCGAGATTGTTTTCCAAGAATTTCATACTCATGGCCGAACACTCCAGATGCCACCCCGGAAACCCCACGCCCCAGGGAGAATCCCATTCCATTTGCCGCTGGGCATCTTGGGGTGAAAATTTCCAGAGGGCAAAATCGGTGGGATTTTTCTTATGCGGATTTTTTTCCACCCGGGCCCCTTCTTGCAAAGCCTCGAGGTTCTGATTGGAGAGTTGGGCGTAGTTTTTGACCTTGGATGTGTCAAAGTAGATACCGTCAGCCGTTTTATAGGTATAGCCTCTTTCTTCCAAAATCCGGACCAGGCGGATCTGCTCGGGAATGGTATCGGTTGCCTTGCACCAGATATCCGGTGGCAGGATATTCAGCTGAGCGATGTCCTGCATAAAAGCCCGGGTATAAAACTCGGCGATATCCCAGGCGGATTTTCCCTCTCGGGCGGCCCCTTTTTCGATTTTATCCTGACCCATATCGCGATCGCCGGTTAAATGCCCGACGTCGGTGATGTTCATAACATGCCTGACGCGAAACCCGTTATACAACAACACGCGTTTTAATATATCTTCAAAGATGTAAGTGCGTAAATTGCCGATATGGGCATAATTATACACGGTGGGGCCGCAGGTATACAGCCCGACAAGATCGGCCTGTATCGGTTTAAATTCCTCTTTGCTTCTGGTCAAGGTGTTGTACAGTATCAGTTTTGCCATTGTTTCAACCGAACAGAATAAATACTATCCGGCGCTGACGGATGTTTTTTCTTTGTGAGTAAAGTATCCGTACAGGGAAATCCCGCCGGCCAACATAACCAGACAAAGTATCTGGCCCATGGAAAACTGCCACAGGACGAATCCCAGGTGCTCATCCGGTTGACGAAAGTATTCGATGAAAAAGCGGACGGTTCCGTAGCCCGCGAGATAAAGGGCCAGCATTGCTCCACGGGTCCGCAGAATTTTTCGCAGGCTCCACAACACCCCGAAAAGAAAAAGCCCTTCGAAAAACGCCTCGTACAGTTGAGACGGGTGACGCAATTGCATGTCGGCTGCCTGGGGAAAGTACATGCCGAATGGCATGGCTGTTACTCGCCCGTACAATTCACCGTTGATAAAGTTTCCGATCCGGCCGAACGTATACCCCAGCGGGATGCAGGGTATGAATAAATCCGCCATCGATAAAAAATTCAAGCCGGCTTTACGGGCATACCACCAGGCAAAGAGGATAACGCAAATCAGCCCCCCGTGGAAGGACATCCCCGTTATGCCGATGAACTTTACGCCGTTTGAAAAGTCAAACGGCAAAATGATTTCGAGGGGGTGTTTCACATAATAGGCCAAATTATAGAAGATGACATATCCGAGGCGACCGCCGACAATAACACCCAGCATCATGTAAGTGACCAGGGCCTGAATCTGCTCTTTGGAAACATCAAATTTTTTTTCCCGTTTTACGCGATACATTGCCAGGGCATAGGTAATGACAAATGCAACCACATACATTAGCCCGTAATACTGGAGCTTGAAGCTGCCGATCTCAAAGATTACCGGATCCAGTCGCTGCGGTATATGTTGCCACCAGTCCCAGAAAGTTGTCATGACCACCTTATTTTTTCCCGTTGCCGGGCAGAAATTCATTAGCGGAATTACATCCGGCAGCAGGCATACGGAGTCTGCCGGACGTCTTGCCGCCGCCACATCAAGCCGTGCTTAATGCGCGGGATTAATTGCCGCTAGAACCACCCGTTTTGACTAACATACTCCGGAACAATTCGCAATGCGCAATGACCGCCTGCCAAAACGCCTCAAAGCATCCGGTCTGCAACGTTGCATGCCCCGACCGGTGACATATTCAGGGTGTCTCCGGCGGCGGCAATATAAAAGCCGTCATTTTCTGAGTCGTTTTTGACACCGATGAGCCCATGTTATAGCGGATGGCAAAATAATGTTCCGAAATAAAGCACAATGAAGAGGCGCGGGCAGGGGGTAATCGGAATATTATTTTGACAATCACTATAATTCTGATTGGCGAAATTTCAAGGTTGACGCCCCGTGTGACCAAAACACTGCATATCCGAAACAAAAACAAGTGTTTCGATTTTTGCCTGCAGGCACATAAGACACCGTCCTTACACTGTTGCATATTTTTTTTGATTGCTATATAGCTGACACAATTAAAATAGGTGAGCATTCTGTGGAGGATCTTCCGCAGGATTGCACAAGGTGTGAATGTATCACGGCACGTGTATTTTCCTTATTAGAGAAAGTAGCCCGATTATGCTCACTCAATTTTTTGCTGACTTGAACCCGATTCTACAGGCTCTTTTGGCGACGCTGTTTACCTGGTTTTTGACCGCATTGGGTGCCGGGTTGGTATTCTTTTTTAGAAGTATCAATCGAAAAGTATTGGATGCGATGCTCGGGTTTGCCGCCGGGGTGATGATTGCCGCCTCCTACTGGTCCCTGCTGGCACCGGCCATTGAAATGGCCGAAGAATCAAATCTGCCCGCCTGGATACCGGCTACGTTGGGGTTCCTTTTAGGCGGTGCGTTTATCTGGATTATTGATAAATTGCTGCCGCATTTGCATCTCGGATTTCCCACCAAGGAAGCAGAGGGTATCAGCACCAGCTGGCGCAGAAGCGTGCTATTGGTATTGGCAATTACGATCCATAACATCCCGGAGGGCATGGCTGTGGGTGTCGCATTCGGCGCCTTGGCATATGACTTGCCGGCAGCCACCCTTGGAGGCGCAATCGCCTTGGCTGTGGGTATCGGAATACAGAATTTTCCTGAGGGTACTGCCGTATCGGTACCGCTTCGCCGCGAAGGATTTTCAAGGCCCAAAAGTTTTTGGTACGGCCAATTATCCGGTGTCGTTGAACCGGCGGCCGGCGTGCTTGGCGCGGCTGCCGTCATTTTTATGCGACCAATTCTGCCATATGCCCTTGCTTTTGCTGCGGGTGCCATGATTTTTGTGGTCGTCGAAGAGCTCATACCAGAATCCCAGCTCGCCAAAAACACCGATATAGCTACTTGCGGAGCGATGATGGGATTCGCTGTAATGATGACACTCGATGTCGCTTTAGGCTAAAATGAAACCTGACTTTAAGGCTGTCTGTTTTGAATCGAGACCGCAATGAAATTTACAAACTGAGCCGATTATGATAGAGCTGCTTTCTTCGAATCAAGTATCGGGAATCCATAAATATGATGTGCGCGCCGAAATAGTGAAGCTTCCCGCCCCAAAGGGCGGGGCTTGCAGGGTGCCAAGCGGCCAGCACTAATACCCTTAAGGAGTCGTAATATGAGCATTGAACGCGAATCGATTGAATTTGATGTGCTTTTTGTTGGTGGCGGACCGGCGAATCTGGCCGGTGCCATTCGATTAATGCAATGCGCGCAGGAAAAAAATATCAACCTTGAAGTCGCATTGATCGAAAAGGGCGCCGAAATCGGCTCGCATGCATTAAGCGGGGCCGTGTTAAACCCGGTGGCTTTAAAAGAGCTGATGCCGGACTTTCAGGAAAAAGGATGCCCCGTCGAAGTTGCCGTAAGGGGAGACGAATTTTATTTTTTAACCCCAAACGGTCACTATTCGATTCCTTTTATTCCGAATTATTTGCATAACACGGGCAATTACATTATCAGCCTTTCGAAATTCGTCAGGTGGCTGGCTCAAATAGCCGAAACGCTGGGGGTGAATATTTTCCCCGGCTTTGCCGGTAAGGAAGTTCTATACGCCGAGGACCAAAAGACGGTTGTCGGAATCCGCACCGGGGATAAGGGCCTCGACAAAGACGGCAATCCCAAGGATAATTTCGAGCCGGGCATCGATATTCTAGCCAAGGCCACCGTTTTCGGCGAGGGGGCCCGCGGGAGCTTGATGAAGGAGCTGGCCCAGAAATTGGATGTCTTCTCCGGAAAAATGCCCCAGGTGTTTGAAACCGGCATCGAAGAGGTCATCCAACTGGCGGAAGACAACTACTTCAAGATCAGCGAAGGCAATGATATCCATCTTCTGGGCTACCCCCTGGAGCTCAACACCCCGGGAGGCGGGTTTATCTACGAGATGAAAGATAATCAAATAACCCTGGGGTATCTCACCGGGCTCTGCTACCAGGATCCCATGAAAGATTTGTATCAGAACTTTCTCAAATTCAAACGGCATCCGTTTGTGGCCAGTATCATCAATAACGGCAAGGTCATCGAACAGGGGGCCAGGGCGGTGTGCACCGGCGGTTTATATACCATGCCGCGACTTGCGGTGGACGGCGGTTTGTTTGTCGGCGGCTGCGCCTCGATGCAGAACATGCCGGGCTTGAAGGGGATCCATATTAGTATGAAATCGGGCATGCTGGCCGCAGACGCCATTATTCAGGCCCTGGAGAAGGACGATTTCAGCGCTGAAGGCCTCGAATATTATCAGCAGCTATATGAAAAAAGCTGGGCCAAAGACGAGATGTTTAAGGGACGAAATTTTTATCAGGCCCTGGCAAAAAACAGCCTGGTCAAATTTTTTCTCCTGGGTACCCAATATATCAGCAATGGCCGCGGTGTCTTTGACAACATGCAGCTTGAAGAGGACTACAAGACCCTCAAGCCTGCAAAGCGCAATGGTGAAGATCTGCGATCAGACGTGGACAAGAAAGATTATGACGGGGTTTTGTATGTCGACAAGCTGACCGGGGTGTATCTGTCCAAAACCAAACACCGTGAAGATCAACCCTCCCATATCGTTGTTCACGACAGCCAATTGTGTGTCACGGATTGCTATGAAACCTATCGCAGCCCCTGCACGCGGTTTTGTCCGGGCGATGTCTATGAAATCGAAATTGACGAAGCCACATCACAGCGGCGGCTCAAACTGAACCCGGCCAATTGTCTGCACTGCAAAACCTGCGACATCAAGGATCCTTACAAGAACATAACCTGGACCTGTCCGGAGGGCGGAGACGGCCCCGGATATACCATGCTATAAAAGGACTTACACCGATAACTGGCGGGTTGAATAAAGGAGGGCGAAAATGAAAAGAAGATTGAATGCCGTGAGAATGTTCGCGACAATTGTTTTCTGCATGGTTTGTGTTCTGTCGGCATGCTCTGCCGAAAAGGCCGGAATTAAACAACCTGTTGACTACCGGAAAGCGCTTACCACCATTAATCCCGATTTTATGATCACGCCCGAGGAAGCTTATGAGTGGCATCTTCACAAGGACAAAGGCGGTCCGACCTATTCCGGGAATGCCTCCTGGCGATCATACATGTCATTGATCGAAAAGCAATTAAAGCGATACGGTGTCGTTGATATTGTCAAAAATAAATGGACTTATAATCGTTGGTATACATCTGATTGGCCGGATGATTCCAATTGGACACTGGTCTCGGATGGAAAATCCGTAAAAGTCGCCCATTACGGAGCCTATTCGGGCTCGACCGGACCGGACGGCATTACGGCCGAGATGGTGCTCTACACCCCGAAAACACCGATGGCGTCGCTGAAAGGAAAAATCGTCGTTTTTAAAACCGCCCCGCATCCCAAACCGCCCCTCCATGAAAAGTACAAAAAATGGTTCACACTCAATGACTACGAATATCGCAATGACGCTGATGAATTTCCCCCTTTGTTTACCCAGGTGCCGCCCAGCCAGTCTGTAAGCTACGACGTCTGGTGGCAGCTGCGACAAACCGTCATGGTGTACAAGGTGCTCAAAGAGTCGCAGGCGGCCGGAGGAATTGTTGTATTTGATATGGGTTATGACCGATTATCCGGGTTGTACAGTTTCCCTGTGTTGCCGCAGTATAACGCACCCAATCTATATGTCGACCGGGTATCCGGAGCAAAGGTCATAAAGGATGCCAAAGCGAAAAAACAGGCAACCATCAAGCTCCTTGCTAAAGTGGAACCGACTGAAACCTACCAGTTGATCGGATATCTTCCGGGGCAGTATTACGGAACGCCGCAGGATGAAAAAATTCTCCTTACGTCTCACACCGATGGTCCGGCTGTTTTACAGGATAACGGTGCCCTGGGCCTGCTGGGCATCGTTGGTTATTTTTCGCATATCCCGCAATCCGAAAGACCCAGGACGTTGATGCTGTACCTGGACAACCGCCATTACATGCCGGGCATGGAAAAGGCCTTTGCCGCGCAGGATTATTTTACAAAAAACCCGGGTGCCAAAAGTTCGATTGTGGCGCTGGTGGCAACGGAACATCTGGGTCAAATCGAATTCAGGGAAGTGGGCAACAAATACGAGCCGACGGGTAAATTAGAACCATCTTTTCTGTGGTCGCGCAACAACCAGATGTTGATCGACAAGGCCATTAAAGCTGTCAAGGATAACAATTGGACGCGGGTCATGGTCCAGTGCGTTGAAAGACCCGGCAAACATGGCGGACCGCAGGGCATATGGTACGGTTTGGGCAAGATCGCCCTTGAGTGGGATCTGCCGGCCTATGGCACTATGGGAACCCAGGGTGCCTACTGGGCGACCACTGCGCGCATCGAGACATTTAACAAAGAACACTTTGTGACCGAAGTGGCAGCCATGTCACAACTTACCGGTGAATTGATGCTGGCGGATTTTAAATAATTCCCGCAAGGCGACCCCTCCCCCAAGAACAGCCTAGCCCGCTATGCGTTTCTATCATCGATATCAAACTGAAGCGGTGAGGACGATACACCCCTATTATGGTCGTGCTCACCGATCAATCCGGAGTTGATGGAGTTGGTAAAAGATTCAGGCCGATGCCACCGCCGAAAATAAGCAAGGCACCCACGATCAATCGCCAACTGAGCGGTTCACCCAGGTAAAGAATCCCGAAACAAGCAACAAGCGGCACTTCGGCTGTCATGATTACACTTACCTTCGGGGCAGCAATACGGATCAAGGCCTGGTTAATGGAAAGTTGCGCACCTATTGAAAAAATGGCCACCGCGGCAACCCCAATCCAGGAAGCTGTCCGTCCGGGCAGAATTGGAGACTCTTGCAGCAGCAATGGTCCCAGGCCGGCAATTGTTCCTGCTAGGCACAAGTAGAAAAACAGAGTGTAAATATTATTCTCCCGGCCTAATCGGCGGACCAAAAGAAGCGTCAGGGCACATAAAACCGAAGCCAGAGCGGCAAATAGATGTCCCGGAGTCAAAGCCCCTGAGATTTCAAAAGGCCACAAGATCAGGCTGGTGCCGATGAATGCACCACATATAAAGGGCCAGGCTATTTTGGCGGTTGGTTCGCCTGTCACCCAGGGAGACAAAAGGGCTGTGAAGGCTGGATAGAGGTAGAATAGGATCATTGCTAAAGAGAGAGGAATCCTCTGGAAGGCCGCTACCAAGAGCAGGAATGCAAATGCACCGCATAAACCTCTGACCGTGAGCAGAAAACGTCTTTTTCCCCAGAGTCTAAGTCTTAAGGCCTTGACGATAACCGGAATCACCAATAAGCCAAAACCGAAACGACCCACTCCGATCTGCCAGACGCTCAAATGAGTCCCGGCAAGTTTGGCCGAGACACTCAAAGCGGCATAGAGCACAGGGGCCAGACTTGCCCAGATAAGTCCCCCCGAAATTAACCGTGACTCAGTCAAAAGCACCTCTGCTTTTTAGCTTACTGGTTTGCGCCCCCAGCGAGCTTTCAATCGTGAAGGGACAGCTCCCAGAATTCGGCGATCAAGTCATGGCCGAAGCTTTTGTGCGGAGATTCCTCAACCAATTCAAAGCCTGCTTTTGTATATGAATGACGGGCTTCCAGCAAGATACTCTGTGTCCATAACTTTATTTTACGGTAGCGGTTGCGCCTTGCAAAGGTGATGCACTCTTTGATAAGTCGGTTGCCGATACCTTTGCCCCTTGCCTTTGGCCAACCAACAGCAGACGCAACTGCGCAACCTGGTCGCCCGCATCCACAATCATGACTGACCCTATCCGCTCCCCATCCCGTTCAGCGATCCAAACGTGCTCCCCTTTCGGATCATGCTTACGGATAAATTGTACCAAGATTTCTGCAACCAAAGCTTCGAAGGTTTCATCAACACTTATTTTTTCAAAAAATAACTGGCATTTAACCCATCGATAATGATGCACATGTCATGTAACTGCAATGGATCAATTTGAGTCATTACTCTCCTTTCTGCAATTGCCTTCCACTTACCATAAGTGACAGGCAACCCAGTGTCCATCACCCGCATCTTTTAAGGTGGGCTCCTCCTGGGAGCATATGGCTTTACATTCCGGGCAGCGTGGATGAAAGGAGCACCCTGAGGGCGGCGTCACGGGACTCGGCACATCTCCCTTAAGAATGATTTTCTTTCTTCCGATCTCAGGATCAGGAATCGGAACAGCAGAGATTAGGGCCTGGCTGTAAGGGTGCAATGGGTTTTGATATAGCTCTTTATCTGTGGCCAATTCCACGATATGCCCCAGGTACATGACAGCCACCCGATCGCTGATGTGTTCTACGACGCTTAAGTCATGGGCAATGAACAAGTAGGATAGGTTCATTTGTTCCTGAAGCCGGGCCAGCAGGTTGATGACTTGGGCCTGAATGGACACATCCAGAGCCGAAACCGGTTCATCGCAGATAATGGCCAATGGGCTCAAGGCCAGCGCTCGAGCAATTCCAATCCGCTGTCGTTGTCCTCCTGAAAACTCGTGTGGATAGCGGCTTATATGTTCCGGATGCAGCCCTACTCTTTCCATCAAATAAACCACGCGGTCTCGGAGTTCTTTCCTGGAAATCTTAAGGTGGTTTCGGATCGGTTCGGCAATAATCTGTCCGATATTCATCCGCGGATCCAGCGAAGAAAAGGGGTCCTGGAAGATAATCTGAAGCGAGGCCCGCACCTTTCTGAGTTCTTCCCTTCCGAGCTCAAGCAAATTCTGATCGTTGAATATTATTTGCCCGGCGGTGGGTTCGATAAGGCGTAGAATAGATCGACCGACTGTTGTCTTGCCGCACCCGCTCTCACCCACCAGGCCCAGGGTTTCACCCCGTTTTAAAGCGAAACTGACCCCGTCGACTGCCCGTATCTGTCCCAAGGTTCGGGAAAGAACTCCCTTTTTGATGGGAAAATATTTCTTCAAATTCCTGACTTCCAAAAGCGCCATATCAACAAGTTACCTTAGCTACCCCCATCTATAATTCTTTTGCGAGACCGTCAGCTTCCAACCAGCAACTGACGCGCCGGTGTTCATTCAGGTGGATCATCGGCGGTTCCTGCTGGCAGCAACGACTCATTACTTTGTCACAACGCGGGTGAAATCTGCAACCCGAAGGAGTTTCTAATGGGCCGGGTACAATGCCCGGAATTTCCTGAAGACGACGGCCGGTCTGCTCTTTACGCCCGATAACCGGGATTGATCCCAGCAGACCCCGAGTGTATGGGTGCCGGGGGTCTTTAAAGATCTCTTTTATCGGCGCTTCTTCTACAACTTTGCCGGCGTACATCACCACCACCCGGCTGGCCATCTCGGCGATGACACCGAGATCATGGGTAATCAGTACGATCGATGTGTTAAATTCTTCTTTGAGGCGGTGCAGCAGAGACATGATCTGGGCCTGGATGGTGACATCCAGCGCGGTGGTTGGCTCATCCGCCAGAATGAGTCTCGGGTTGCATGAAAGAGACATCCCTATCATGGTTCGTTGTCTCATGCCGCCGGAAAAGCTGTGCGGGTATTGTCGTGCTCTCGAGTCGGGGCCGGGGATTTGCACCATTCTCAACATTTCCACCGCCCAGCGCCAGGCCTCCTGTCGTGTCATCCTCTTATGAATTCTGGCAGCCTCTGATATCTGTTCACCGATCTTCAAAACCGGATTCAAGGAGGTCATGGGCTCTTGAAAGATCATCGAGATATCGTTACCTCTAATTTTCCGAATACCCTCTCGGTCCAGACCCAAAAGATTTTTACCTTTGAAGAGGACACGGCCCTGGATTTCAGCGGGGGGGCAGGGCAAAAGCCTTAAAATCGAAAGAGCGGTAACGCTCTTGCCGCAACCGCTTTCACCGACGAGCCCCAATGTCTCGCCTTCATACACCACGAAATCGATCCCATCGACAGCATTTACTATGCCATCCAGAGTGTGAAAGCGAGTGTGTAATTCTTTGATTTCCAGCAGCGGTTTTGGCTGTTCATTCATATCTTGAATCTCGGATCGAGGGCATCGCGCAAACCGTCACCCAAAAGATTGAAGCTCAGCACAGCCAGAAAGATTGCAATACCGGGGAAAGTGGAAACATGGGGCGCGTGGAAGATATAAACCCTGGCGGAACCCAGCATCGCCCCCCACTCTGGGGTTGGCGGCTGAACGCCGATACCTAAAAAACCCAGACCGGCCGCAAATAGGATAGCCGTACCCATACTCAAGCTGGTCTGTACCGTGATAGGGGCCATGACATTTGGTAAAATGTGCCTGAGCAGAATGACCGCATCCCGGGTGCCAACCGCCTTAGCCGCCTCAACGTAAACCTCCTCTCTAACCGAAAGGACACAACCTCGCACAAGACGGATGTAGATGGGCACCATGCTAATGCCGATCGAAATGACGGTATTTTTGAGCCCCACACCTAGTACGGCAACAAGTGCCAAGGCCAATAAAAAACCGGGAAATGCCAGGAACATATCGGTTACCCGCTGGATGCTAAAATCAATCTTGCCTCCGTAATAGCCGGAAATAAGGCCCAAAGGTATGCCGAATATGATCCCAAAGGAAACGACTCCCACGGCAATCATGAGGGAAACCCGCGACCCATAGATGATGCGACCCAGGATTGAGCGGCCCAACTCATCCGTACCCAGAAGGTCTTCAAGTGAGGGGGATTCAAGGGATTTCATGAGGTTTAGTGCCGTAGGGCTTTCTGGAATCAAGACTGGTGCCAGCAAGGCACACCCGACGTAGATCAGGATCATGATACCCCCCACCAAGGCAGCCTTATTGCGTTTGAGCTTGATCCAACTGCGCCTATAAGGAGTGACCATTCCCCGTGGTTCGCTTTTCCCAAAGTCTTTCTGGCCGTTCTTAATCATAGCGGATCCTTGGGTCCACAAGGGCGTAAATCATATCAACGACCAGATTGACCATGATATAAAGGAGTCCGAATATGAGAATAGTTCCCTGGATCATGGGATAGTCCCTCGCAAGAATGGAGTCTACGATCAGCCTTCCTATGCCGGGCCAGGCAAAGACGGTTTCAGTCAAGACTGCGCCTCCCAAAAGCAATCCGAATTGAAGGCCAACCACCGTGATGATGGGGATGAGGGCGTTTTTCAGGGCATGCTTGATGATAACGGCCTTTTCCTTGAGCCCTTTGGAGCGGGCCGTCGTCGTATAGTCCTGGGAAAGGGTCTCGATCATGGTGGATCGGGTCATACGGGCAATAAATGCCACCACAAAGCAGGCCAGAGTGATCGAGGGCAAAATAACGTGCTGCCAGCTTCCGGTACCGCCTGCCGGCAGCCATCTTAGAACCACTGCAAAGAGAATTACCAGCATCAGACCGAGCCAGAATACGGGCATGGAGATACCGAAAAGGGCTGACATCGTGACCGCGTAGTCGATCCAGGTATAAGGCCGCACAGCCGAGATAATGCCCGCGGGGATGCCGAAGAGGCAGGCCAGCATAATGGCTGTCACGGCGAGAAGTATAGTGTTGGGCAGCCGGGCCCAGATCTCATCGATGACCGGATTCTGGGTCCGTGCCGAACGTCCCAGATCAAGCCGGATGAGTCGGCTTAGAAACGCACCGTATTGTACATAGACCGGTTTATCCAAGCCGAGCTGCTTGCGCATGAGCTCTACTTCCTCCGGGGTGGACATCTCTCCGGCCAATACCTGAGCCGGATCCCCGGGCAGCATACGCAGCATAAAGAATAGCAGCAAAGATATTCCCAGCAGAACAGGAATGGTGGAAAGCAAACGTTTTATCACGTAAGCAAACATGACATTTCAATTATCCATTCATCAAATTTCTCGATATTGAACATCGTGAAGAGAGTTCTCTGAGGGGAATTCCCAGACCTTAAACCATCTTTTATGAAACTGATCTGTTTATATACAGGGAGCAAAACCGTGTAAAGTCTAAAAGCGGCTTTTTCTGAAGGGAGGCCATTTAAAGATTTAAACCGGAAAGGATGCGGGTCTGAGAAACCTGGGGTCAGGATATCCAAAACACTGACCCCAGGGATTGCCTTCTTTTTATCGCATTGTCACGTATGTCGGATAGAATTTCTCAGTTGGTGTAATAACTAATCCATTAATCTTGTTCGAAAAAGCCAAGACGAATTTCTCCACATGGAGCCATAGCCAGGGGCTGTCATCCCAGACAACATCCGAGGCTTTTTCAAGCAGGGCCAAGCGTTTCTGCCGATCCTGCTCCTGCCGGGATGCCCGCATAATTTTGTCGTAATCTTCATTGCAATAGAAAGCCGATCCCAACCCTTTGGGGGGATTGACATCACAGGTGAACTGGCCGTAAAGGGCCATGTCTGCGTCCAGGAATAATGGACCCCAACCCAGCATGAAGAGCTCAAGCTCTGTCGTCTCAATGGGCTTGGTCAACATGGCAATGTAGGTGGGCCAATCGTAGGTTCTCAACTCAGTCTTGACACCAATGGCCTGGAGATAGGCCTGGACGGCCTCAGAGACCTGCTTGTCAAAGAGGTACCGGCCGTGAGGTGTAATTTGCTTTATGGTCTTGCTGAAATCGAAGTTGGCCTTTTTCAGAAGCTCCTTGGCCTTTTCCGGGTTGTACTCGTACTGCTTAGCCTGTCTTTTATAACCAAAGAGTTTGGGCGAAACCACACCATCCATGGGTTCGGCGGTGCCGAATAGGATTTTCTTGACGATGGCTTCCTTGTCCACGGCGTAGTTAAAGGCCTGGCGCACGAGCTTGTTGGTGGTGAGACCTTTTTGGCAGTTCATCCCGATGTAGATGGTCCTCGTATCCAGGGGCATCTCTACTTGGATATTGGGATCAGCCTTAAGAGCAGCCACGTTCGAAGGTGTCGGTTTGTAGCAGATGTCGAGCTGACCTGCTCTGAGCATGGCCTCCCGAGTAGCAGCCTCGGGCACAATTTTAAAGGTGATCTCAGCCACGGTCGGCTTTTTGCCATAGTAGTTCTCATTGCGAACCAGCACAAGCCGGTCGCCTTTAATCCACTCTTTAAGAATGAAGGGGCCGGCCCCCACAGGGTGCTGGCGTACATCCTCGCCATACTTTTCAATAGCTGCCGGAGAGATCACGCTGGCGATGGTCAAAGAAAGTGTCGGGGCCAGCGGCGCAAACGGGTATTTAAGTTTGAGCTGGACGGTGTGGTCGTCCACCTTGATGGCTTCTTTGACCATGGTCACTGCAAAACGCAGCGGCACTTTCAGTTTGGGATCCAGGATTCGCTGCCAGCTTAGCACCACGGCGTCGGCGTTAAAGTCGGTTCCATCTGAAAACTTGACCCCCTTGCGCAAATGGAGCGTCCAAGTCAACCCGTCCTCGGAGATCACGTACTTAGTGGCCAGCCGTGGCTCTAATTGCCCCTCGGGAGTTTGGAAAAAAAAGTTATCGTAGATCAAATCACAGATGTTCTGAATCAGAGTCGTCGTCTGTTCCTGAGGATTCAGGGAATCGGCGTCAATACCAATGCCGATCCGAAGTTCCTTGATATCTGCACGGGCATTGAACGCGGAAAGGTATAGGACCATCCCTGCTATCAAGATGAAAACAAGAACAAAGTTTTTGACGTATTTTATGATCGGTCTCATGCTTTTCCTCCTTTGTTTATAGGTTCTTGCCATCCCCCCTTTAACCTGTTAGGGATACTCGTCTTACATTTTTGGGGATAACTTTATAACGAAGCAGGAGGTGTGGTAAAAATTTCCGTGGCCAAAGCAACCAGAATTCAGGCATATTCTTTTAAATGCTCGCAGAGTATATCAAAAGGTTGATGCGTCTGAAGCTAATGGCGCCATGAATCCGAGAGGGGTGATAGTTGAGCAGAGGTGCCTCAATGGCGATCAGCAGAGATACAATGACAAAGTTTTAAGATATGAGCCGGTATTTTAAATCCAACAATCACCTTAGCATAAGGTTACGAAAATACACCACTTACCCGTTTTCCGCCTTTCATGACAAATCGGGTAAATTCCCGCTTAAGCAAAATTTCTATATCTTCCAGCGGATTACCTTCAAAAAGCACCAGATCGGCCAGTTTGCCTTCTTCAACGGTACCGAGATCCTTTTCCATTCCAAGAACCTGGGCGGCAATGCGAGTACCCGCTTCGATAGCTACCATAGGTGAAAAACCGCAGTCAACTAAAAGTTTAAGCTCACCAAGGTTGTCCCCATGCATGTTAAAAGGGGTTCCGGCATCGGTTCCCATTGCGATACGTACTCCCGCTTCGCGAGCCATGCGGATGCTCTCCAGATGAAAGGGCTTGACCTTGAGGGTTTTTCCCACTGCAAAGGCGGGTATTCCGGCTTCAATTCCTTTGCTTTCGATATTAAAAAGGGCCGAAAGGGTCGGGATCAAAGGGACATCTCTTTCTAACATCAGAGAGACGGCCTCGTCATCCAGATAGACGCCGTGCTCTATACTATCGATTCCGGCACGCAAAGCATTTAGAATTCCTTTTGTTCCCATGGCATGAGTTGCTGTTGTCTTTCCTGCTTTATGTGCCTCCTCGACGCCTGCCCTCAGTTCTTCTTCGGTGAGTTGTTCGCTACCCGGCTCAACGGCAGGGGTCAAGACACCCCCGGTGGCCATCAGCTTCACGATATCCACACCGGCTTTGATCTGCTCTCGCGCGGCCCTTCGAACCTCATCAACACCGTTCACTTCCAATCCAAACTGCCAGCCGTGCCCCCCGGTCATACAGATCAACTTACCGCTTGCAAGCATTCGGGGTCCTGGAATTAATCCGGAATTGATAGCCTGTCTGATTCCAAGATCGATTCCGTCTTTTCCCCCCATGTCTCTGACGGATGTAATTCCAGCCAAAAGCGTTTGCCATGCAAAATTCGCTGCCTTTAAAGCTGTCATTGTCTGCGATTCGGACAAGGCACTGGTCATGGGATCAGGGCTGCTGTCCATACATAAGTGGACATGACTGTCAATAAATCCAGGGAATAGCATTTGTCCGTCCATAGGTATTTTCTGGGCACCCTTGGGAATATTCACATTTCCCGTTGCTACTTTGACAATTCTTTCACCTTCCACGATAACGGTTGCATGTTCTAAGATTCGGCCGTTGCCAACAATTACAGGGCCATCGACAAAAGCTGTCGCCACTATGACCTCCGGTGCTGACTCGAATTCTATGTCGAGTATTTTCAGATTGTTTTTTATCAGTGCTCGGGCAGTTCCCGCAGAATTTACCCTCCTTCGACTAAATGCCCCGCGGCGAATCGACGACTCGACCGCGCTGGTTGAAGTCTGTCTTCGACCCTGTGCTCAGACCAAAGGGCTCTCACCGAGGTCCTACCGCGAGGAGGGTTCCCATTTTTTGCCTATAGCACACTAAATCGACTTTTGCATCTCTAAAGCAACAAATATCCCCCGGAAGCTCGTCATTCCATTCCCATGAATTTTTTCTCATTGATGCCATGGTTAAAGATGTGCCATACTGTCAGGATGCATCGGTGAGTTTAAGATGCCTAGAAGCAGTTTCAAAACCCCCCTTTTTCGCCTGTTTGCACCTTTTGTAAGGCGCCAAGCGCGCTGCACTAAATCTTGAAAACTCGGGCTAACGCCCTCAAACAGTTCAAGATTTTACGTTCCGCTTCACTAAGCGCCCTGCAACAAAAGACCGCACAATGGCTCAAAAAGAGGTTTTGAAATGGCTTCTAATCCTTTTCAATTCCTGAAAAAAGATCCCTTGATCTTGATATAAATCCCAACTGCAAAAGAGGTTTTGCCATGACAGATATCCATCAACTCATCGGTAAACACAAGGACCTGATTATTAATTTACGTCGTGACCTGCACCGGATTCCGGAAACTGCCTACACGGAGAAGAAAACCGCCGCATATGTAGCAGATTATTTAAATAAACTGGCGCTTGAAGTGCAGAGCGGAATTGCTCAACACGGCGTGGTAGGGTTGATGAATACGGATAGACCAGGTCCGACACTATTGATCCGTGCCGATATGGATGCCCTGCCTTTAACAGAAGATACCGGGCTTTCCTTTGCATCCGAACATGAAGGCGCCATGCATGCGTGCGGTCACGATGCGCATATGGCGATGGTTTTAGGGGCGGCAACTGTCCTTAACACAATCAAGAATGAACTCACAGGGAATATCAAATTTCTGTTTCAGCCGGCTGAAGAAGGACCCGGCGGGGCCAAACCCATGATCGAGGCCGGTGTGATGGAAAACCCGCAGGTGGATTATTCCATCGGCTGCCATGTGTGGCCGGAAATTCCAGAGGGAACCATCGGTGTGAGGCCGGGTCCGTTCATGGCAGCCATGGATCGCTTTGATGTCAAAATAAAGGGGCAAGTAGGACACGGCGCCATGCCGCACCGGTGTGTTGACGCGCTCGAGGTGGGCACCCAGGTGGTCAATGCCTTACAACGCATTGTGAGCCGGCATATGGATCCCCTGGAACCCACAGTGGTTACGGTCGGCACCTTTCACGCCGGATCCGCCTTTAATATTATCGCCGGCGAAGCCGAAATGAGCGGCACCACTCGAACCTTTAACCCAGATATTTGGAACACGTGGAAGGCACGCATTGAAAAAGTGTTGCGTGGTGTGTGTGAATCGATGGGCACCGATTTTGAACTAAAATACAACCAGGGTTACCCCGCCACCATCAACGATGACGCCATGGCTGAGGTGGTTCATCGTTGTGCGGCGAAGGTGGTTGGTGCAGATCGCGTGGTTATACCCGAGAAAACCATGGGGGGTGAAGATTTTGCATTTTACCTGCAACAGTCTAAAGGATGTTTTTTTGTCCTCGGTGTCGGTCGAGAAGGCGCTGTGCCTGTTCACAACCCAAAGTTTGATTTCAACGAGGAGGTCTTGCCGCTGGGCGTGGAAACCTATTGCCAGATCGGCTTGGAATTACTTAAGCATGGATAGCAGCTTTGTTTTGATATCTTTTAAGAAATGTCAGATCAGAGGGCAAATCCATCAAAAGTCATGCAGTGGCTCGGTGTGACTTATACCCGACGCTTCAATAACAAGCACGCCAGAATCGGTCGTCTATCTCAAGATTATATTCCGATTGCTAAAGCCGCCCTTTTCTCAGAATCGCCACCAGCAGCCATATGCCCATGATGGCGGCAGCCAAAAACCCGATGATGCCGATCAAGGAGATACCTAAAAAAAACGGCGGGGTCTTGGAAATTACGATAAGGGCCGAACCGATGAGCAAGGCCGCAATAATGATGGAAAAAGAGATCCGGTTGCTGGTTTGATCCTGGGTGATTCGCATTTTTTCAAGACCCCGTTGGTCGATATTCAGCGTCAATTTCTGCCGGCGAATCAAGCGGGCAATATCAAGCATTTCTTTGGGGAACTGTTCAATAAATTGGACCAGCCCGTTTGCCAGCCGGATCATATCACCAGCGATTCTCTGGGGGTTATAGCGGGCCAGCATGATTCGCTTAATAAAGGGTTCGCACTTGGTGACCATGTCAAAATCCGGATCGAGCATGCGGGCGACACCTTCAACCGTAGTGAGTGCTTTGAGCATAAAGAAGATATTGGGCGGAATTCTCAGCCGGTGATGCGAGGCTATCTCCAGCAGCTGGTGAAGTAGCTTGCCAACCTCTATATCCTTCAGGGGTTTGTAAAGATGTTTCATCATAAAATCGGAAACATCGGTTTCAAATGAATGCAGATCCGGTTCTGTATCCCACAAGGTCAGGTTGAGAAATACTTGGGCTGTTTTGGATGCATCCTTGTGAATCACACTGTCAATCAGATCCACAAAGTTTTCTCTGGTTTTATGGTCCACGGCACCGACCATACCAAAGTCGATCAGACAAATGAGATTATTCGGCAGGACAAATATATTACCCGGATGCGGGTCCGCCTGAAAAAAACCGTGATCAAAAATCTGCTTCAATACCGCGTCGGCCCCCCTGTCTGTGATCAGCTTTTGATCCAGCCCGGCCTGGCAGAGGCGGTCGATTTCAGATACCTTGATGCCGTCGACATATTCTGTGGTTAAAACCCGTGGCGTGCTGGCATCCCAATAGATCTTAGGTATGTATACATGGGGATCGTCCAAAAAATTGGCGGCAAAACGTTCCATATTTGCGGCTTCAGTTCTGTAATCGATTTCTTTTTCCAGCGTGCGGGCGAATTCCTCCACAATTTTTATTGGTCTGTGCAGCGCCAGTTCCTCCACGTGGCGCTCCATGAGGGTGGCCAAATGAAGCATGATTTCAAGGTCCACCTCTATTATCCGCTGAATTCCCGGCCGTTGAACCTTAACCGCCACCTCTTCTCCATCTTTTAACCTGGCCTTATGAACCTGTCCGATGGAAGCCGAGGCCAGTGGTTTTTCTTCAAAAATATCGAAGAGTTCCTCAAGGGGACATTTAAGTTCGGCTTCAACGATTTCTTTAACAGCTTTGAAAGGGTATGGCGGGACTTTGTCCTGAAGCTTGGAAAGTTCTGAGATAAAATCGACCGGAACCAGATCGGGCCGGGTTGACAGTACCTGTCCGAGCTTGATATAGGTCGGTCCCAGTTCCTCGAGCGCCATGCGAAGACCCTGCGGTTTGCTGAGCCTTTCGAACCTGACGTCCTGCTTTCGCGAAATCATTTTTAGACCGACTTCCACATATTGGTCGATCCTCAGCAGTTCCAAAAGATCGCTAAAACCATATTTTAAGAGAATAGCCAGGATCTGTTGATAGCGCTTCAGGTTCCGATAGGTTCGGCCTAAAACGCCGATTTTTCTGATACTTAGCATAATAGTCAAAACTCTATAGTTACGACGCTTTGAGTCGCCAACCCTAGCGGGATGAATCCCCTTCTTTGCTGATAGCTTTTTTCAGTTCCCGGATCTCTTTTTTTAATGCTTTTAGTTCATCGCTGGTTACAACATCGGCCTTTTTGAGGAATTCCTTGACGGTTTTTTCGACCCGGTCTTCGAGTTTGTTTTGGACTTCCTCATACCGCTTTTGTAGATCTTCGAAAAATTTTTTACCTTCCTTTTCAGTCATCTTACCCTTCTCAACCACTTCCTTGGCTAGATCTTCGACTTCATCCTTGGCTAAAAGCGCAAGGCCGATTCCCGTCATCATTGTTTTTTTAATAATATCCAGCATAGTTTCCCCCTTCGTTAAAACTCTAAAGATTTGAAACAGACTTGCTTGCTTCGCCGCAAGCCCCGCCGTTTAGGGCGGGAAGCGGCATTGTTTTATTTAAAGTTCTCCCCATCGATCAACACCCCCTGCGCTAAGCGCAACTTGTCACACCTGCCTTTTTCCATAAGAGGTAAAGTTACGAAATTTTGCCGACAGCGGCACGCGCAATGATATCGGCCAGGGCCTCCCGCGGGTCGTCATCTAATTCGGCAATTTTGGCATCCCGATAGAATCGTTCGACTTCATATTCGCTCATGTAACCATAACCTCCCAGCAATTGGATGGCCTCATCGGCAACTTCCACCGCTGTCCGAGCAGCATACATTTTGGCCATAGCGATGAGTTTTGAATCCATCCGACTCCGGTCGAAATTCCAGGCGGCCTTGTATGTAATAAGTCTTGCCAGTTCGATTTTGGTGGCCATTTCAGCCAGCTTTTGCCGGGTTATCTGAAATTGAGCGACTTTTTTGCCAAATTGTTCACGTTTTTTTACATGGTCCACCGCGCGATCCCATGCACCTTGAGCGGTTCCGAGCGCTTGGGCAGCGAGCTGAATCCTGTGTTCATCGAAAAAATGATGGACATACAAAAATCCCTTGCCTTCCTCTCCGATGAGATTCGCCACAGGTACCCGCACGTTTTTAAAGGTCACATCGGCCGTGGGAATCATGCGTGAGCCCATCTTTGGGCCGCGATTCGTTACCGCAACTCCCTTGCGGTCGGCCTCCACAAGGATTATGCTCATGCCCCGGGAAAGCGGAATGGCATGTGGATCGGTTTGGCATATAACAGAATAAAAACCGGCAAGTCCGCCATTGGTAACAAACGTTTTAGCCCCGTTGATAATCCACTCCCCGGTCTTCTTTTCTGCTGTCGTATCCATCGGAGAAAATTCACGGTGGTGGTTCGGCTC